>PWMA01000063.1 GCA_003558335.1 Candidatus Methanofastidiosia archaeon
ACTGAGATAGAATTCGCCTCTCTTCACCAACTGTTCATTGTATATGGGCCAGTTTCTTTTCATGAACAGTTAGGGTTAGCAAAAGGTTTAAGCTTTACGGTCGAATTATTCAACAAAGCAATTTTAATAGAAAGATTAAAAAAGGGAGAGCTCTTTCATGAGATTTGAATTACTATAATAAGAGAGGATTATATGTCAAGGGGTATTGCATTTGATATAGGGACAAGTGGGTTTAGAGTGCAACTTGTTGATCTAGAAACTAAAAAAGTCTTGAAAACTGCCATTACTTTAAGGCACCCTTTACCAGGCGCAAATGTTATGGACCATCTCAATTTTGCAATTAAGGTTAGCGAAGATGTAGCTCATAAATTAATGATTGATGCTTTTGAAAGAATACTAAATCAGATGGCTATAGATCTTAGTGGCATTAAAAAGATTGCAATATGTGGGAATCCCATCCAATTATCTTTATTTGAAGGTATAAGTATCAAAGATTTGGCATATGCCGATCCAAAATATCTTGAGGCCAATAAGATAGCAATTCAACCAAGAAATGCCAAATCAATTAGCTCAGAAAAAATAGGGCTCAAAGAATTAGACGCTGATATTCTAATACCACCTGCAATAAAGCATGAAATTGGCGCAGACGCCCTTGCAATGATGATTAAAAGCGATTTTCTAAATAATAAAGAAATATCTTTAGTTACTGACTATGGCACAAATGCTGAAATGGCCTTAAAAGTTGGAGACCAAATATTCACTGGATCTGCAGCTTCTGGCCCAGCTCTTGAAGGTCAAGAAATATCTTCAGGAATGTTAGCATCTCCAGGAGCAATATCTGACGTTGTGCTTGAGTTTGGCTGGCATACTGTGGCACTTGATGAAAAAATGATCCCTCAAAGTGTCAGAGTTTTAGATTTATGGAAAGAAGATTTTAGAGGTAAGAAACTATCTGAAGTCAAACCTATTGGCATAACAGGAACAGGGGTGGTTTCAGCAATATATGCAGGACTTGAAACAGGAGTAATTGAACTGCCTTATATATATACTAAAACTGGAAGACTAAGATTGGATGAAAAAATTTACTTTACTGAAGATGATTTAAAAGAAGCGGGAAAGGCAATTGGCGCAATTAGGGCTGGACATCTCACTCTTGCCGAAGAAGCAGGGATAAGTATTGAAGATATTAAGACAATGTACATGTGCGGTGCCTCTGGAACATATGTGGACGCAATGAAATCTAGAAAAGTAGGGCTTATACCTCCCACTATAAAAAAAGTATATCAAGTGGGCAATACTTCACTACTCTTAGCTTATGATTTATTAGTTGATAATTTTTCTTTAGAAGAATTGCAAAAGCTTGCTGATAAGATAAGGAGTAAACATATTATGTTTGCCACTTCAAAAATATTTACCGATGTATATGTACAAGAACTTGCTTATTGGGAACAAGGAATGTCAATAAAAAAATATAATGAAATGTTAACTCTAAAAAAGATTCAAACTTTGCCTGAAGTAAAAGGTGATTTAGAGGTAAACAGAATTGTTAAAAGAGATATACCTGATATTGGAGAAGAATTAAAAGTAATAGATCATATTGGCGTTGAATTAATAGCAGAATTTGAGAATTGTCAAGGCTGTGCAAAATGTGAAAAAATATGTCCCGAAAGAGCTTTAAAGGTTGAGAAGTTAGAAGAAGGGAATTTCAGAATTAGAATACTTTCTGAAAGGTGTAATGGCGAAGCATGTTTAAGATGTCAGTCTATTTGCCCATATAAAGTATTTAACTTTGAAAAACTCACAGAATCACTTTCTAGGTGAGCTATTGGACAATTGGGAAAAATTTAGAGATTTATCTGGAAAACAGATGGAAATTACCCTTAGGGTTTGGGGTATATCTACAGATATTCCCAAAGATCAAATAATTGATTCTTTAAAAGAATCAATGAAAAAAGAAGGTAAAATTGAATCTGTTTTTAATTCATTATCTCTTAAAGAAAAAGAATTTTTGGGCATTTTACTTATGGCAGGCGGTGAGAAAAAACAACAAGATGCTCAGAATATATTCATAGAGAAATATAGCTTTTGGACATTCGAAGAAGTAATTAAAAATCTTGAAACTACTCTCTTAGTTTTAGAAGGAATGGAAGGGTCGATTAAGACATACATTGTAAATCCCACGTTAAAAGAAAAATTAATTGATATATTTAAAAAAATACCTGAGGAAATATCTCTTGAAAATTTACAAACAAGAAAAGATAAGAATTTGCTTATATCAGATTTGATTATTTTTTTATCTTTTGTTTCCAAAGAAGAACTAAAATTAACTGCAAAAAAAGAAATATCAAAAAAAGATCAAGAGAGACTAGTTCAAAAACTACACATTAAAAACGAATCTAGATTTCAATTCATTGAAAGTCTTGCTTTAGACTTTGGACTAATTAAAATTTCTGGAGATCATTACATTCTTACGGATAAAGTAAATGAAATTCTTCCCATCTCGGACGAAGATCTAATAAGACTGTTTTTTAAATATATTTTCTTTGGATTAGAAAGCATTGAAGGTTTCAAAAGAAAGGAAATTTTCATAAGCCGAGTAAATGAACTCAATATTAGAATAATTCTTGATTCTATCAAAAAAGCCGAATTAGGCAAAAACATATATCTTAAATCTTTTATAAAAAAATTACAAAATGCGTTATTTGATGAAAAAGATGAGCACCGTTGGATATATTTTGACGATAAATTTTTTGAAAAAGTAATCTCTAACTACCTTTTATGGCTTGGAATAGTTGATGGTGGATTTAAAGACGGCAAAATGATTTCATTTTCTATTACAAAATTTGGAAAAGAACTGTTAGGATTTGAAAGAAAGCCTTCAAAGGAACCGACAATCTATTACGACAAGAATGACAATTCTCAAAAGAAAAAGATTCTTTTCATGACTCCAAACTTTGAAATATCTGTTCTGTCTGAGGAAATTGATAAAATTGCTTTGTTTGATCTTAATAGATTTGCCGACATTGAAAAAGCAGATGTTGTTAGTTTGTATAAAATTAACTCTGAGACTATAATGAAAGGCATTGAATCCGGATTTTCTCTAAACAAGATAATAAATTTTTTGAAAAAGTATTCTTCTAGTGAGATACCTCAAAATGTCATATATCAACTTAGAGACTGGGTTTCAAAGTATGGCAAAGTTAGAGCTTTTAAGGGAACATTTCTTATTATAAATGACATGCCTTTATTTTTAGAAATAACTAAGAGAGTTCAAAACTATATCGAGCAATCGATAGAACCAAACATTATTTTGATTAGAGAAGAAAATATTCCAAAGATTAAAGAAATTTTAGAGAAAAGTGGAATCTTTATCCAAATTAATATAGAAGGCTATGAAGAAAAAAAAGAATCATTTTTAGAAAAGTCTTCTGACATAATTGACTTAAACTATGAAATAAAGGCCATAAAAGAAGGCTATTTAACAGGTTTAAAGAAAGAAGATACTGAATACTTCTTTAGAGAAGAGGGATTTGAAAGAAGTATGGACATTAGACCAAATATAACGAGAGATTTAATAGAAGCATCAAAAAGAAAAAAATCTGTTTTATTGTCATACTTTGATCTTGATGATAAAGTTTCAAGAACTTCTAGAGTAAATCCCTTGGGTGTTGTAGTAGCCGAAAAGAGGTACCTTATTGGATATGACACAGCAGAAAAGTGTATCAAAGCTTTAAGAGTTGGCGTTATATCAGATATCTCTATTGAAGATAATGAGTTTTTAAGGCCAGATAACTTTACAGTAAAGAACTGGTGGAAAAAATATGGAAAAGATTATTCAGACTCTAAGAAGAAAGATACTATTGTCCCTTAATAAAGATTATGATATATATTTTGTTAATTCTGCTACTTTTGGGCTCTTTTCGATACTTTTTGACTCAAAGATAAAGGCTATTGGAATTCCTGACCAAGGTGGATTTAAAGGTTTCATTGAAATATCAAATCTTCTGAAGAAAAAATATATAGAAATTTTCACAGACAATGGGATTATAATTCCAGAATTTAAAAGAGAATTTGACGCTTTTCTGTTTAATTCTCTTTCAGGATATATAAGATCTAATAATTCTAAAAAAATATGCGCTGAATTAGCTAGAGAAAAAATTATTTCAGTTGAAGATATGTCTGGAGTTTTTTCTGATAAGGATTTTGGTTGGGCCGATGTAATATACTGCTCAACGGGAAGTCCTAAAATATTGAATTGTGGCTATGGGGGTTTTGTAGGAATTTCGCCTGAAGTTGATCTTAAAGAAACAAAAAAAATAATATCCTTTTCAAAAACTCCTGAAAGTTATTATATGAATTTATATAGAGAATTAGAACACGCAGAGTATAAACTAAAAATGTTAAGAAAAATGTCCAAAATATTTCAAAAATCTTCTTTAGATATACCTTATAAAGATCCTAAATCAATTTCCATTTTCGTGAAAGACGACAATTCATCTAAACACCTGCCTACTTTAAACAAAGAAATAATTCCTAAATATGGGAAATCACTTTTCACTAAATGCCCAAGGTATGATAGAACTAAAGAGAGAGGATTTGTAATTGAAACTATTAAGTTATATGGTATGGATATGGCAAGTGTCAAGGAAATATCTGATAAAATTGAAAAAATAATTCTAAAATGAAGTCAAATAACCTAATTAGAGTTTTTTTTACAATAATCCATATAAAAAAGAAATAAAAATATTGTTTCATGAAGAGAAGAACTCATCTAGCTTTGGGAATGCTATCTTCTGTAATCGTTTTTCTGTTTTCTATTTCAATGAACTTGAAAACTGAACTTCCTTTTGGAGATCTTATATTGATTGGTGCATTTTTTGGAATATTGCCAGATATTGACATATTTATAAGAAAACATAGAGGCCCTTTGACCCACTCATTAATGACTTCTATAGTGGTTTTTTTAAGCATAATTATTCTTTCAATAATTAATTTTGATAATATTTTCTCTAATTTATTAACTTGGGATTGTGCAGCTGTAGCCTCTATTGCAATTTTTTCTCATACAATTGCAGATAGCCTTACTCCCTTGGGCGTACCATTGTATTATCCTTTAAATAAAAGAAAAAATTTCCACTTTCCTTTGATTGGTGGAAGATTAAAATATGATAACTCTTTTGCTAACAAAATTATAGAAATATCTTCTATATCTATATTAATAATTGTTTTAATAAGTGGGGCTGCAATTGAATTTAATCTTTCTCCGGACAATTCTATAAGATTAATTAAAGACATTTTAAACTATTTTTATTGAAGTATAAAAAGTTTTAAATATCTTAAATTACATAGACATAATAGGTGATATCATGGTCGTTGCTTTTGCCCTCTTAGTGGGGGATGCTGGAAAAGAAAAAAGTATCCTTGATGCTTTAAAAAGTATGAATGAAGTTGAGGAAGCATATATTGTATACGGGGAGTACGACATTGTCGTAAAAGTAAATGTAGAACAACTAAAAGATCTTGATCCTTTCCTTACAGAAAAGATTAGAAATATTGATGGAGTCCAAATGACTTCAACAATGATAGCTTTATAGAAAAATAAAAATGAGATATGCAAGTAAAAGATAAATATATTTTATCAGACTTAGTTTTATAAAATATAGTATCTTTATACCGTTCAAAATGCATAATCATATTTATTTCTTAGATTCACAAGATTTCACTTTTTGGTCTCTATAAAATTTTATCGAAATAAAAATTTCTCGATTAATTTTAAAAAAAGTGGACCATTAGTTTTTTATAAGAATAATCAATGTCAAGAGTTAGGTGTTTTAATGGTCTTAGACTCTCTTTCAGGTGCTTTAAGTGGTGCATTGCGAAAATTAACAAAGGCAGGAGTTGTCGATGAATCTCTTGTAAAAGAGTTAGTTAAAGATATTCAGAAAGCACTTTTACTTTCAGATGTTAATGTCAAATTAGTATTTGAATTATCAAAAAATATTGAATCAAGAGCATTAGAAGAAAAACTTCCCAAAGGAGTTTCAAGAAAAGAGCATATAATAAAAATAGTGTATGAAGAACTTTCAAAATTTATGGGCTCCGATATTAAAAAAGAACATCTTCCTGAAAAAAAAGGAAAAGTTGTTCTAATGGTGGGCATACAAGGGAGTGGGAAAACTACAACTACTGGAAAACTTGCAAGATTCTATCAAAAAAGAGGATTTAAAGTGGGAGTTGTTGGCGCAGACGCATGGAGGCCTGGTGCGTTTGAACAACTAAAACAATTTTGTTCTGAGAATAATATACCTGTTTTTGGAGACCCCAAGGAAAAAGATAGCATAAAAATAGCTAGAGAAGGAGTTAAATTCTTTAAAGAAAAAACTTCAGATATAATTCTTGTTGATACGGCTGGAAGGCACAGAGAAGAACAAGGATTGATTGACGAGATGAAGGAAATCTCGAGTACTGTTAATCCTGATGAAGTAACACTTGTAATTGATGGTACAATTGGACAACAAGCCTTTTCGCAAGCCGAAGGATTTTCAAACGCAACTGCCATTGGATCCATAATAGTAACAAAGCTTGATGGTTCTGCAAAAGGTGGCGGTGTGTTATCTGCCGCAGCTGCTACGGGTGCACCGATAAAGTTTATTGGAACGGGAGAAAGAATTGATGCCATTGAGTCTTTTGATCCAAAAAGATTTGTTTCGCGTTTGCTAGGGCTTGGAGATCTTGAAACACTTTTAGAGAAGGTAAAGGAGGCATCTGAAGCAGAAGATTACTCAAAACTTGACAAAGATAAAATTCTTTCAGGTAAATTCGATCTTTTTGATATGTACAATCAACTTGAAATGGTAAGTAAGATGGGCCCATTAAAACAAATATTGTCTATGATGCCTGGAATGGGTTCCAATCTACCTTCAGATATGGTTGAAGTTGGAGAAGAAAAGCTAAATAAATTTAGGATAATAATGGATTCAATGACTATACATGAAAAGAAAAATCCAAAAATAATAAATCATGAACGCATAAGAAGAATTTCAAGAGGCTCAGGTACAAATCAAGGCGATGTAAAAGAATTGTTGAATCAGTACGCAATGGTTAAGAAGTTTTTAAAAGGTATGAACAAAAGACAGCTTAGAGGTATGAAAGGAAAAATGCCTAATATGCCCGGATTTGAAATGTAGTTTATTGATAAACACTTTTTAAAAATGAGGAAGCCCAGCAAGGTGCACCGCCTGTATGGATGTGCAAGTATGATCCAATACACTTATTTTTTATCAAACCATCCATCCCATTGTCGATGCCTTTGCCTCTTAGGATCCTATATGCAAAATCTTGATTTTTTGGCATATACTCCATTTTAGAATAGTGAAACTCGTGTCCTTTTACAATACTATTTAAAAAATAATGATTTTCTGTGGGCTTTGCAATTACATAACTTAATCCTTGCTTTTTATCCTTCATTGAGGTCCCTTGTTTAAATATGCCAGACATAGGAAATTTTTTACCTTTTATTTCTATGTTTTTGGACAGTACCATTAACCCCCCGCATTCGCCATATATGGGTTTATTATCTTCACAAGCAGATTTCAGACCTTTTAAAAAGTCAGTATTATTTGAGATGATATCAGCGTAAATTTCAGGATAGCCGCCACCAATGTAATAGCAATCTGTTTCTGGAAAATCTTCATGGTTACTAGGGCTGAAAAACTTGATTTTGGCACCATTTTCATTTAAAGCTTCTATGTTTTCTGTGTAGTAAAAACTAAAGGCTTTATCAAAAGGAATTCCAACGGTTGTATTATTTTTTTTTAATTCTGGATCAACTTTAAATAAATGACTCTCTTCATTTTTTTCTATATCTTCTGCTTCATTTGCTATATCTATTATTTTATCAATATCAACTGAATTTTCAATTTGCTTTCCTAAATCATCCATAATTTCTTTTCTATCCTCTCTTTCAATCAAAGGTATGAGCCCTAGATGTCTAGAAGTCAGAGATATGGCACCTCTTTCTATACTACCTACAACCTCAACATCCGTAAAAGTTTCAATAGCCTTTGTTAGTTTTCTATAATGAATATCATCACGGACTTGATTTAGGATTACGCCTCTTATATTGACATTTGGATCTAAGGATTGGAATCCTTTAATATAAGCAGCAGAACTTTTTGTCAAAGAACGAGCGTTTATAATTATGATAACTGGTGACTTTAAGATTTTTGAAACATGAGAAGTTGAACCTATCTCCCCTACTGGATCGATACCTTCATAAAGCCCCCTCACACCTTCTATAATTGCTATATCCTTATTATTTGCGCCTCTTGCAAAATTTTCAATTATTCCCTCTTTTTCCATAAAAAAAGTATCTAGATTTCTTGAGGGGTTATCTGTTGCAAATCTATGGTATATAGGATCGATAAAATCTGGGCCTACTTTAAAAGGTGCAACATTTTTTTTCCTTGATAAAACCTTCATTATTCCACAAGAAATCGAAGTTTTACCAACTCCCGAAGCAGTTCCAGCAATTATGACTCTAGGTATCTTCAATGAAAGCCTCCAAGTATAGATCTTATTCTTTCATCTGTTATTGGAGTTGGAACTTTAGATTTTTTATTACTAAGAATTTTCTTTCCAATCTCTTTGAACTTTATATTTAATAAATCATTGGGATATTTTTCAAGAACCGTTTTTCCTTCAATTTCACTTTCGTATATTTTAGGATTTCTTTCAACTACATTGATCAATTGTGACTTTATTTCTTCGGCATAAACTTTAATTTTTCTTTCTTCTTTAGTTATGTCTCGCATATTGCCTACTATTCCACCTAATTTTACATTTAAATTAAACAATCCCTTTGCTATATTATTTGCCGCGTAAATTGAAAAATACTCACCGCTTGTAATTATGTATACCTCATCTGCATATCCATCCCTAGCAGGGCCTGCAAATCCCCCACAAACAACGTCTCCTGGAACATCATATATAACAACATCAAATCCTCTATCAATATAATAATCTTTATTGAGCGTTTTCAGAGCAACAAGAATCCCTCTACCAGCACATCCCACTCCTGCAGCAGGGCCTCCTACTTCTACACCTTTAACACCATTGTAACCCTCAAAAACCATAAGATCGGGATCAGTGACGCCTTTTTTATATAAATCCAAAACTGTGTTTATTCTTTTACCTCCAAATAGATTAATTGTACTATCACTCTTTGGATCACATCCTATGAGTAAAACTTCTAAACCTTCAGAAGCTAAATTTACTGATAGATTCGAAGATATTGAAGATTTTCCTATTCCGCCTTTTCCATAAATTGCAATTTGTTTCATTGAATCCCTGCAGAGTTTCTTATGGCCTCGCCTAGTTCACTAAAAACAATTTCTCTCGTTCCCATAACAGTTGAATGAGAAGCTATTTCAACTGTGACATATTTATAACCTGCTTCTTCAAGTGGAGGGACCTCTCTTGGCCCATTTGTGACTGCAATAGATTCTTTATCTATAAGGGGCAGAGCTTGAGGTATTCCAACAGCTACCATAAGATCAAAATCTTTATCTTTTAGATAATCTATTGCATTTTTGCCTGCTATTGGATACTCATCCATACCTCCAGAAATAAAATTTATAGCTACATTATTGGAATTTAAATTATTTATTATATCTTCTGCATATCTCTTGATTCTCAAAAGACCAACTTCTGTCGAAAGATTGCCAACATTTATCACAGAACCCCCAAGTTTTTTTGAAGCCAGATTTATAGCAAGCAATATATCTGCAAAAAGATATACAGTTTCTTTCTTAGCATTTAGAACAACTGCTATTTTCTTGTTCTCTTTCAATAGATTTGTGATGTAGTCGGCAACTATTTTAAGATCAGTACCTCTTGAAGGCTTAATATATTTTGACTTTGCCATGCCTTTATTAGATTCAACTTCAGTTGCCAAAAGAAGCATATTCTCTTGTCTTTTAAACTCCTTCTCACCAATAAGTCCAAAATCCATAGCGGCTTTCAAAGTTTCTATGGCCCCTCTTGTATTGGCACCCATACAACCATGTATTTCTACAAAGAAAGCCTTGTTGTTTAATCCAGAATCAATTAATGCTTTTTTAACGTTTTCACCTATTATCATGCTAACACAAGAACCCACCACACCTATAGTTTTGGGTGAAAAGAGTGCATTAGCTTCAGTTAATACTTCTATTAGTTTATCACTAGCTCCAAAAATTAAATCTTCTTCAGTCATTGAGGTAGTGACTACGACCATTCCATCTTCTTCTAGTAGCCTAGCTGCTCTGAAACCACATCCAGATGGCCCATGCAATATTGCAACATCCACATCTAGATCTCTTAGTGTATATAAAGCTGCAACTATTGGATTAGGTCTTGGAGTTAATATATTCATTTTATCCTCTTCCACACTCTATTAAAAGATCTCCTTTATTTACTTTAAACTCATCTCCTTCTTTTAAGCATTTATATGATTCAAAATTATAGTTACCGAATAAAAATGCTTCATCAATAAGATTTTTATATTCTCCAACAACTTTGTCTAAAGCATTAACATCTATTTTTTGACAATGTGAATCATTAGTTAAATCAATAACTAAATTTATTTTTCTATAAAATAAATCATAATTATTTCTAAGAAGAGTTAACAAATATCTTAAACTGTCTTCTGAAAATCCTCCAGATTTGTCTATAATTTTTGTATAATCATTTTCACTAATAACGGATAATCTGTTTTTAACTCCTTTGAATCCATATAAAGAATTTGCTATTTTTCTCATATCTTTGTTTAAGATTTTTAATGCCATAGCACTAAACAAAATTGGATTTGCATAACCTGCCAATAGATAACTTCCATTGATCTTGGATTCTACAATCAAATCTTTTAAATGAATTTTAGATAAAACATCTTTTCCGATCTCTAAATAATCCGGTATTTCAATACTAATGTCTTCCCATATCCTAAATACATTCTTTTCATAATCATTTGCAAGGGCATTTGCATTTTTATCTTTGCTATCAATTATAATATTATTTTCAGATAATTTAAAAAGTTGTTTTTTTGCTTCTAAAGATTTACCTTCTCCTCCATTTATATGGTATATTGGGTCAGTGCTTGTTAAAATTGATATATCACCTACTCCACAAACCCCCAAACTTTCCTCTAAAATATATATACTGTCCGTTGTCTCTGACAATATTTTAGAAGTATAGCCGGCAGATATTGAATTGTTATTGTCAATTAAATTTCTATTACCTTGATCAATACTTTCAAAACAATTAGATGAGTTCAGGAATACATTTTCTTCAAAAGAAGCAAGATAGGCCAACACATTAGCTGTTGTAGTTTTACCCTTAGATCCTGTTATTTCGACTACTTTTTTTTTATTTTTATAAATATGTTTTACTAGTTCATGGTGGCTGATTTTTTGATTATTTGGAAAAATAGAAAGAAAATTCATGGGACAATGAATTGGATACGATACAATGTAATCAGTATATCCTATATCAATAGAATCAACAACCTTTATGTTTTTATCCATTAGTTGTTGTTTCTTATCATTTCTAGTTTGATATATGTCATAAACAACTACTTCATAACCCCTATTCTTTAAAACAGTAGCAAGGTAGTCTGCCCCATGATTTATATCAAGCAAAATAAACTTGCTCATTAGTATTTTTCCTTTAATCTGTCCCAAAGAATTTCAGCAATTCTTCTGTCCGGCCCAATTGGATCACAGTAAAATAGTTTTACTTTTTTGCCTTCTACATCAATTGTAGCCTTTCCATCTTGGATACCCCCAACTTCAGCGGGTATATCTTCAGTTGTGTGAACTCCCTTTGCTAGAAACACAGGAACTATATATAACTCGTTAGCACCTTTTTCAACAGCACTTCTGATTGCGTCCATTATTTTAGGAGTATTCATTTCCATGAATCCAACTTCTATTATTTCTCCATCGAAATATTCTTTAAAAAATTCTGATATTTTTATTACAAGCTCTTTATTGTAGTTAAGCCTACTTCCATGTCCTACTAATATTGCACCTTTCATTTATATAACCTCGAACATATGGTGTTACTCGATTCCTATTTTGTGTTACTTATCTTAGCCAGTTCAATTTTTAAATGTTTTGCTATTCAGATAAGTTTCAATTGGGTTATCTTATCAATAATTAAAAATCTATCGTTTTTTTACGATAAAGTTTTTATATGATAATTAAATAAACAAAATAGATACTTAAAAAAATGAGTGAGTATATGTCTAAAATATTAATTGTAGAAGATTATAAGGATCTTTCAGAATTTTATGAAGAATTTTTGGAGGGAGATTCTTTATTTACTGCCTCAGATGGTGAGGAAGCAGTTGCTCTTTACAGATTACACAAACCCGATATTGTACTTATGGACTTAAAACTTCCAAAAAAAAGTGGAATAGAAGCAACTAAGGAAATCATTGAAATAGATCCAAAAGCAAAAATTATTGCTATAACGGCCTATGGTTCTACTATAGGTTCTAAAGCTTTAGAAGCTGGAGCAAAAGAAGTTTTAAGAAAACCTGTAAGGTTCAATGAATTAAGAGACCTAATTGAAAAATATAAGTTACTCTAAATTTTATCATTTTATAGAGGTAATAATGTGATCTCAAAAAAACAGGAAAAATCCTTTGATGTTATTTGGGATAACACAACATATAAGGCAATAGCCCATTACAGAGAAGGAAAATATGATGAAGCGGCAAAACTTGCAAAACTTTCTATAGACCTATCAAAAAAAATTTACGGAAAGAATAGTACTAAAGTTGCTATTTCTATGAATAATCTTTCATTAATCTATGAAACTCAAGGAAAATTTAAAGAAGCTGAGTCTCTTTCATTGAGAGCATTAGAAATATGGGAATCTAACTTAGGGTCAAATGATCCAGATGTTGCCACCTCTCTGAATAATCTTGCAGGAATTTATGTCTCTAGGGGAAAATATAAAGAGGCAGAACCACTTTACAAAAGATCTCTTGATATAAAATTAAAAATTTTCGGTGAGCATCATGTTGAAACGGCTACTAGCTATAATAATTTAGCAGATCTTTATCGTCTAGAGAAAAATTTAAACGAAGCAGAATCTCTTTATAAGAAAACTATAGAAATTTTTGAATATAACAAAGATGTTAAAAATCAAAATATAGGTTCAGCTTTGAATAATTTGGCAGAAATTCATAAAATAAAAGGAAATTATGAAGAAGCTTTAAGATTATACCAAAAAGCATTCGAAATATGGAAAATTTCTTATGGTTCAGATCATCCTGATATTGCTACAGTGATAAATAATATTGCAGGAATCTACTATCTTGAAGGTAAATACGAAGAATCCGAAAAACTTTACAAAGAGGTATTAAAAATCGATGAAAAATATTATGGAAAAAATCATCACTACAGTGCAATGACATTTAATAACATGGCTTTAGTCAAAGAAGCAATGGAAAAATATGAAGACGCAGAACATTACTTTAAAGAAGCTGTTAATATATCCTTTAATAGCTTGGGAGAATTTCATCCATTACTAATTACTTTCTTAAATAATCTTGCAGGCTTGTATAGGGCAAGAGAACATTATGAAGAAGCAGAACTCTATTTTAAAAAAGGATTAAAGATTTTGGAAAAAGTTTTTGGTGCCGATAGTCCTGATGTTGCAATGGCAATGTTAAATCTTGCAGAAATGTACGACTCTCAAGGGAGGAATGACGAAGCAAAAAGATTATCAGAAAGTGCAAAAAATATTTATAAAAAAAACCTTTAAGCGTTTTTAGCATAATGATATATTATCTTTTAAATAATCGCATTTTGGATTTAATGGACACTGACCACATTTTGGATTATTTTTTTTACAAAAATTTTTACCCAGAAGAACAATATATCCATGAAATTCTTGATATATTATGAGATCTTCAGGTATTTCATTTATTATATGATTTTTTAAATCTTCATACGTTATTTTTTGTTCAACAATTTTTAATCGCGAATATATTCGCTTTGTATAGGTATCAACAACAAATTCTTTTTTCTCTGCGCCATAGAGAATTATGCTATCTGCAGTTTCTTTACCCACTCCTTTAATTTTTAAAAGCTCTTCTCTTAATAATTTTTTATCTTTATCGAATAATAATTTTACATCTCCTCCATAAAATTCCAAGATATATTCTGACATTTCTTTTAATCTTTTTGATTTTTGATTATAAAATCCGCTTGGCTTTATAATTTTCTTTAAATCGTCCAAAGGTACCATTACTATGTCTTTTGGAGTCAGGATACTAATCTTTTTGAGATTGTTTAAAGCCTTTTCAACGTTGGCCCAATTGGACTGTTGAGTTAGTACTGCACCAACTACAACTTCAAAAGAGGTATCTTTTGGCCACCAAGTTCCTATCTCTCCAAAATATTCTTTTAAAATACTATATAATTTGAAACTATTCATAAGGATGCGTATTCCAATGCAAAGTAAGATATTATAAAGTCTGCTCCTGCGCGCTTTATAGAAAGAAGTAATTCCTTCATTGCTTTTTTTTCATCAATCCAACCAAGTTTAGAAGCCGCCTTTATCATTGAATATTCTCCGCTAACATTATATGCTGCTGTTGGTAAGCCATACTTTTCTTTTACTCTAAATATGATATCAAGGTAGGATAAGGCAGGCTTAACCATCAAGATATCTGCACCTTCATTTATGTCGAATTCAACTTCCCTTAAAGCTTCTAATGCATTTCCAGGTTCTATTTGGTAAGTTTTTCTATCTCCAAAAACAGGTGCAGAATGGGCAGCATCTCTAAAAGGTCCATAAAAAGATGATAAAAATTTTGCAGCATAAGACATAATCAAAATGTCTTCAAAAGAATTTTCATCTAACTTACTTCTTATAGCGTTTACGCGTCCGTCCATCATATCTGAAGGAGCCACTATATCTGCACCCGATTCTGCATGAGACAATGCAATTTTAGATAGGAATTTCAAAGTTTCATCATTATTTATTATTCCTTCTTGAACTAATCCACAATGGCCATGTGAGGTATATTGACAAAGACAAACATCAGAGATTACAAGTAGGTCTGAACCATCTTTAATTTTTCTTATAGCTTTTTGGACAATCCCTTTATCACTATAAGCTTCACTACCAAATTCATCTTTTCTGTTAGGCATGCCAAAAATTATAATTCCAGGTATTCCAAGTTCATCAACCTTTTTCGTGACTTTTTGTAATTCTGATATTGGATACCTAAATTGATTTGGCATAGAGGGTATTTCTTCAATTGTGTTTTTTCCATGTACAAAAATTGGATAAATTAAATCATTTTTAGTTAATTGGTGCTCTTTAAGTAAAGATCTAAGTTTTTCATTTTTTCTTAGCCTTCTTAATCTATTCTTTGGAAAAATTAAATCGCCTCCAAGTTATTATATACTTTTTCTCTTAAATCTTTGACTGGTTTATGTAAAACTTTAGAAACTATGGCTTTCGTTAAATCTTCTATAATTATTTTGTCTTTTTCTTTTTCTAGATTAAGCATTTTAAGAGCCCTATCTAGTTCTGTTTTTCTTATATTTTCAGCTTTAACCCAAACATCGGCTATATAAGGTTCTACAAACATACCTCTAAGGTTATTTTCAAGTTTTCTTAATTCGTCTTCAACAATTAACGATGCCTTCTCAGCCTCTTCCCGTCGAGCTTCCATATTTTCTTTGGCTACATCTGAAAGAGAATCAATATTGTATAAGTGGACTTCTTTAATATTTCCGACAGAATCATCAACATCTTTTGGAATTGCAATATCTATGATAACTAAATCCTTACTTCTTTCTTTCATTACTGCTCTGATTTCATTGGCATGTATTATTGTGTGTGGGGCCGAAGTTGCAGTTATAACAAGATCAGATGCCCTAATATGATCCATTAGATAATCAAATTTAAGTGCCAATCCTCCTATTGTTTCGGCTATATTTTTAGCTGTTTCATAGTTTCTATTAGAAACATATACGCCTTCAACATCTTTTGAAAAAAGAGCTTTTGCGATAAGGCAACTCATTTCACCTGCTCCTACAATCAATATTTTTTTTCCTTTTAAGGAACCAAATATTCTTTCAGCAAGTTTGACCGCTGCACTTCCAACCGATACTCCTCCCTTAGAAATATCGGTATCAGTTCTTACCATTTTTCCCACTCTTATCGCTTGAGTAAAAATTACATCCAACAAAGAATCAGTTGAGCATTCACTTTTACATTCAAAATAATTATTTTTTAATTGAGATAATATTTGATTTTCTCCAATTATAAGAGACTCTAAACCAGATGCTACTCTAAACAAATGTCTTATTGCTTCATTTCCACTAGAAATCTCAAGATAATTCTCTACATCTGAGCTTATATCCTTTAATAAAAGAATAATGCTTTCTATAGATTCACCTCTGTCTGCAACAGAGTAGATTTCAGTTCTATTACAAGTATTTAATATAACACATCCCTTAACTCCTGTCTCACAACATATTTGTTTCATCAATTCATTTCTCTGTTTTTTAGAAAATGAAAATTTTTCCCTCATATGAACTGGAGCATTTTGATACGTAATTTTAAAATTCAATAAAAACATCTATAATCCTCTCTTAATTGTTTTATATGTATCTTCAAGAATATCTCCTTTCTTTCTAGCATCTATCAATATTTTTGCTTCTTTATCTTTTCTATCGATGAATTCTTTTAGCTCTTCTTTAAGTTTTTTGGAGTAATATGGACATTCGCCTTTTGTAGATACTGCTATTAGTAGATTTTCTTTTCTTATAGTTGCCGGGAATATTATATCTGATAAATCTTTATCATCAACTACATTAATCATGATATTCTTTTTTTTACAAATACTGCCTAGCTTTCTGTTAAGTTCTTTATTATTTAGAGAAAGAACAACAAAACTTATTTCATCATTAAGCAATGTAATAAAATTATCTTCATTTATCTCCATTTTTATTTTATTTACATTCAAATTATCAAATTCTTCATGAAACTCAGAAGAAACAATCTTTATTTTTTTTGTGAATTCAAGAAGTTTTTTTGTTTTTCTGAGTGCTACATTGCCTGCACCAATAATTAAAACTTCTTTGTCAGTGTTAAGAATTACTGGGAAGTACACTTTATCACACACAAACAATGCAGTTCTATTATAAATCTTTTCCCAAAAATCTTTATAAGTGAGGTTAAGAACTTAGCTCAATGGATATCAAGCTAAACCAAATAGTATCCAAGGTAGCAGAAAATCTGGAACTTAAATATAAAGTAGTTTCGAACTACTATTATTATAAAAATATAAAAAATACTGCAAGAATAAAAAATGGAATCCTTTATGTTAGAGTTTCAGACAAGTTAAAAGATTCTCCAGAGACTATAAAAGAAGCACTATCCTATGTTCTTTTGTCTAAAATTAAAGGAACTAGGGTCGCACCCAGATATAAGAGAATATATGATGACTACGTTCACAAAATTATCTTAAATGATTCTTCTGATAATCCAAAGGGAATACACGAACCAAAAGGAACTTATTTTGATCTTGATGAAATATTTCAAACCGTAAACGATTACTATTTTTTCAATGAAATATCTAAACCATGTTTAAGATGGTCTAAAAAGAGAGCCTATAGAATACTAGGAAGATATGATCGTTCTAAAAATGAGATAATTATTTCAAAACTACTGGATTGTGAAAAAACTCCTAAATTTGTAGTTGAATATATAATGTATCACGAAATGTTACATATTAAGTTTGGTTTTACTTATAAAAGAGGAAGAAGAAAAATTCTAACTCAACTATTCAAAAAAGAAGAAGAAAAATTTCCTTTTTATAAAGAATCTATCGATTATTTGAAAAAGATATCCGGAAGTAAAAATAAATATCTTTTTTAGAAAGTTTTTTAAGGATAATATTTGCCTTAAATAACGTATTTGGGGATTTAATGAGAATTGTGATGAAATACGGCGGAACATCTGTTGAAAATGCAGAAAAATTTCTTAATAGTGCAAAAATAGCTATCGAAACATATAATAAAGGAAACGAAGTGGTCGTTATAGTTTCTGCAATGTCCGGCGTTACGGACATGCTTTTAGATGCTGCAAATAAATCTCTCAAAGGGGAAAACATTTCTCAAATTATAAATGAACTTAGATCTAAACATTTTGAAGCATGCAAGAATATAATTGATAAAGAATTACTATCAAATACTAAAAAAAGTATCGAAAATCTTCTCCTTGATCTTGAAAAAAGTTTAATGGGTGTACACTATCTGGGTGAACTTTCTTTAAGATCAAAGGACAGGATAGTATCCTTTGGAGAAAGGCTTTCTAGTTTGATACTATCAAAAACAATACAATCTCAAGGACTTTCATCTGAAAAAATAGATGCTTTTTCACTAATCGTAACTAACAACATGTTTGGCGAGGCATCAGTTTTCTTTGATAAAAGTTATACAAAAATCTCTGACTCTATTTCGCCTTTACTAAAAAAAGACACAATTCCTGTTATAACCGGGTTTATTGCCAAAAGTATAGATGGAGATATTACTACCCTTGGTAGAGGGGGTTCTGACTACACAGCTTCCATAGTTGGGGCTGGAATCGATGCGGATGAAATTTGGATAATGACTGATGTGGATGGAATAATGACTACTAATCCAAAAATATGTAGCAGTGCTTATACAATACCAGAAATGTCTTATCTTGAAGCAATGGAACTGGCCTACTTTGGCGCTAAAGTTTTACATCCAAGAACTATAGAACCTGCAATCTCTAAAAATATTCCTGTAAGGGTAAAAAATAGCACATCTGATTCTTTAGGAACTTTGATTTTAAAAAACACAAAAAAGAATCACAAAGTTGTAAAAGCAATAAGTATTATAGAAAATGCATCAATTATTTATGTTTCAGGGGCGGGTATGATTGGAGTACCAGGGGTGGCTGCTAATGTTTTCAAAGCCTTAGGAGATAATAATATAAACGTTTACATGATATCACAAGGATCTTCCGAAGCAAATATTTCTTTTGTGGTTTCCGAAAAAGATGTAGAAAAATCTGAAAATGCTTTGAGAAAAGCATTTCCCACAAAAGATCTTGTTAGAGATATTTCTCATATTAAAGGTGTTAACATAATCAGTGTAGTGGGAAAAGGAATGCAAGGCGCTGTAGGAACAGCGGCCGGATTATTTTCTGCCATTGCTAAAGATAATATCAATATATTGATGATATCACAAGGATCCTCCGAAGTGTCTATATCTTTTGTTGTATCAAAAGAAGATGGCCACAGAGCTATCAGGGCGATACACAAAGCTTATCTCGAGTAAGCATGTTATCTATTTTTTCTTTTCAACTTCTTTTAATCTTAGTTCGATTGCACTCTTGCCCTTTTCACTAGGTGCATAAATTGGAATTCTTGTTTTAGTTTTATAAATATTTTTTTTATCCCCTACCGTTTTTATATTTTCGCACATGCAAGCAGTTATTATATCTCCTTGTTCAATAAATATTTCTGCGTCCTCCCTGGAAGCGCCTGTTGTATGGACACCTATGATCAAAACATTGCAAGAAGTATTTTTTTCAATCACCCTCATTTTGGGTATATCCTCGGCATTTGAGACAGTTATTGCAATATTTTGATATCCTTTTTTGATTGCCATATTCAACCCTTCAATTTGATTTATTTCACACGTATTGGGATCTAAAACGTTGGATTCTCCAACAAAAGAAATAACATTTTTTAAAGGCGTAGTTTTAATAATGCCAGATATTCTTCCAGCTAAACCTTCAATCTTTTCAGGTTCTGTCATTACTACCGTTCCACACCCATCTCCAACAATTACTGTAGCATCTATAAGTCCTTTTTTTAAAAGGGTAGAAATAATCTCACTTGCACCAATTGAAAGAAAATCTTCTGAAGGAAATTTTCTATTTTCAGTGCACATTCCAAAATCCTTAATCCTATATTCTATATTGGCTTTAATTGATTCTTTGGTAAGTTTTTTTATTCCTCTATACTTATCAAAAAGAGGGCAATAGTCGATAACAGGATCCTCAATACTTACAACTTTCCCATCTCTGATAATTACTTTTGATTTGCCCAAAGCTTCAATAACATGTTCGTCCATAACTAGGAACAATAATAAAACTTTAAAAATATATTGGAATCTATAAATATAGATGATGAATGACCCCTTCTGAGCTTATGCCATGATGAGGATTTTGAGTTCTGAATAAATCCAAAAAAGTCGGATTCATCTACTCTATTAAATAAAAGTATATCGATTGTAATGACTGTGCAAAAATATAATTATTTTTCAATTGTTTTTTATTCTACCTATTGAAAAAAAATTTCCTTTTTTTACTTCATTAGTTTTCGATTGAGTAGAGCTAACAATATAAAATGAAAGAGGTATTAATAGGATAATCAAGGGATAGGGACTTATCTCTATCGAAACTAAAAAAATGGAAATGATTAAGGCATAATATGGTACTAGACTAAGGCTATTTTTTGAATTTCTATACAAATTAAACAAAGACATTGAGACCAATAAAGTAAATATCAAAACTTCGACAATTGCACCATTGAAAATTGGCGGCCCGAATATAGTCGAAGTTATGTTATGAGAGTAATTTAGTATATTTTCACTTATTATGTACCCAGTCGTAGTTTCAGTTAATAATGAATGATTATCAAATATGGTGAATCCTACATTATTACATATTTTGTTAAATACATCAAAGGTAAAAGTAAATCTATACCACAATAATTCTAAAGGATTTAATTTCCAAGTTTGAGGTAGGAGAAAAACTGTAAGATATCCTACGGCTATAGTTACAATTAAACCTATTGCTCCAAAATATATTGTTTTTTGTTTATCATCTGTTA
Organism: Candidatus Methanofastidiosia archaeon; assembly: GCA_003558335.1. GTDB lineage: Archaea > Methanobacteriota_B > Thermococci > Methanofastidiosales > Methanofastidiosaceae > Methanofastidiosum. Next base: position 20,942 of record PWMA01000063.1, read on the forward strand.
AATATAAGGTAACAATGCTAGAAATAATTAATATTAATATATATGTTCTAAAACCATATAAAAAAAACAAGATTAACGCAATAGCCGGATAACCAATATTATAAGGGCTTTTTTCTTTTAGAAGTCCAAAGCTATTCGAAATTAAAATAAAAGAGTATCCTAAAACAAACAATGGATTGAGCGCCAATTCTCTTATATCAGGGTTTATAAGAGGCAGTTTTCCTATAATAAATATGTTTGCTATACAAATTATCAATCCTAAGAGATATATGCCTTTGTATTTTTCTGAAAAAATATTTTTATCTATAAAAAAAAGAATCAATAAGGATAAAATTCCTAAAATAATTGAAAAATAACCAAATCTCTTGAAACTAAATAGAAAGACAAGAAAAACAATAGTTATCATTGATATATTTTTTTGAATATTAAGATAATATTTGCTTCCAACTATAAAAGCTGTAACTATAATTAAAATATACATGATAGTATAAATAGAAACTTCAAAGAGATAATACTCTTTAAAGTACAATTTGCCCATAAGTCCCATTATACAAAATACAATAAATCCAATTAAAAAAATGTAGGGAGAAAAAAATTCATTTTTAAATTTCAAAGTATTCCCCAGGTTCTAATATCTTAACCTCTGTACCACATCCAAGTTCACTTACAAACAGGTTCAATTGATGAGGGTCCTGTCTTATCAAGGGTGTTGTATTGTAGTGCATTGGAACTACTATTTTTGACTTTAAATATTGGGCGGCATAACTAGCTTCCTTTGGCCCCATAGTGTATCTAGATCCTATTGGCAATAAAGAAACATACGGTTTATAAAGTTCTCCAATTAGTTCCATATCGCTAAATAGTCCAGTATCTCCGGCATGATAAATAGTTTTATTTCCATCTTTCACTATGAAGCCAATAGAATTGCCTCCAGAGTAGCCTCCCTTGTCTGTAACATTTATACAGCTTGAATGTTCTGCCTTTACAGCTGTTATTTTGATCCCTTCGATTTCAATAGTTCCTCCAATATTCATTCCTTCTGTATTTGTAACTCCGTTTTCTTCAGCATAAAGGATTAGCTCGTGTATGGATACAAATATTGCACCTGTATTTTTGCATATTTGTATTGAATCTCCAAGATGATCTCCATGGCCATGAGTAACTAAAATAATATCCGCACTTTTAATATCGTTAGATTTTAAACTAGCTTTTGGATTACTGTCTAAAAATGGATCTATTAAGATTTTTTTTGTTCCTGTTATTTTAAAAGCTGCATGGCCTAAATATTCAATTTTCATATTAAGCACCTACCAAAAAATATCTTTGATAGTATAAAAAATTAATTATTGCCGCAAATATTCATATCTTTTTGTACTTTTATTCAATATAAGCATTTTCAAGAGATAATGATTCCTCAATAGATATTTCTATCATTTTTTCTAATATTTTACCTATTTCAAAATTTCTTATTTCAAGAAACTTAATTTCATTTAACTCTGAGCCAGAACCTCCAAATAAAGGCATAGCAATAATAATATTTTTTCCATCAAATAAAAATAATAAAACTTTTGGAGTAAAGGGCAATACTCTTATTTGAAAAGAAGGTGGTAATTTTTTTAGTTTATTAAAAAACTCCTTTCCCAATATTTCATTTTTCACAAATAGATTCTTGGGATAATGTTTATTTTTAAAAATTAGATTTATTTTTTCGAAAGCCGTCGAATCGTAGAAACCAAAGACACAAGTCATTTGGTTCGAATCATTACCTAATTCTTCGACTTTTTTATAGAAATTTTTCCAACTTCTTTCAATATTGATTTTTGGTAAAACTTCATATCTGTCTGAATCTGATAAATATTGTAAATTTATTTTAATCTTTTCAGCCATTTTTTTATGATCATTAATATATTCATTTATCTTTTCCTCTACGTTTCCAGGATAAAATAATGCTGGCCTTAAATCTTTTTTTTTAATCCAATCCTTTTTTAATAAACTATTTATCGTTTCATATATTCTAGAATAAGGAACTCCTGAATTAAAAGAGATATCTTTAGCAGAACCTTCACCTAACTTAATAATAGAAACTATTACCTTAGATTCATATTCAGTTAATCTCAGCATTTCTAACTGTTTTTCAATTTCCATAAATCAAAATAATAATTTTAATATATTAAAGTTATGGAAAAATTTATATTCTTTTTTAGATTTGAAAAATCATGAATATTAGGATGACAATTCAAACTTTAACGCTCTTTGCTTCTTTATTTACATTTATTTTTTTTATTAGGATTAGACAAGAAGATATTTTTCTTCTGTTTATGCTAAGTTTTTCTGTTGCATCGGTAATGTTTGGAAAACTGTTTTGCGGATACTTTTGCCCATTCCACGCTTTTGATAAAAGTTGGGGCTATATATTGGATAAATATAATATAAAAAAAATTAACTCTCCTAGAATTCTTAAAAAAAAATTATTATATTACTCTATTTCTTTAATACTACTCGCACTAGTGATGCTTAGGGTGTTAAGTACATTATTTCCAATAAAAATACAAATTCCTTTTTTAATATTGGCATTTCCAATATTGGTAATATTTACCTCTGATTTATGGCACAATTATATGTGTCCATTTGGATTTATTATGAATTTACCTTCTTTTAGAAGAATACTAATGCCTAATATAAATAATCTCAAATGTAAATACTGCAACATCTGTGTAAATATATGTCCGACAAAAGCAATAGACTTGAATAATAATGAATTAATGATAAATGAAACTGATTGTATTTTGTGCTATCAGTGTGAAAAAGTATGTAATTTTGACTCTATTGAAATAAAAACAAAAGGTGATTAAATTAAAATTGTTAAGGTGAATGAACAAAAAATTATAGAAACTCCCCATAAAGTTGACGTTAGAAAATTATATGATACTGAAAATGCTCAAACTATGCATATAATTCTGAAACCAGGAGAAGCTCTTTTAAAGCACATTACTCCTGTGGACGTTTTTTTCT
>PWMA01000032.1 GCA_003558335.1 Candidatus Methanofastidiosia archaeon
CAGTTTCTTTTCATGAACAGTTAGGGTTAGCAAAAGGTTTAAGCTTTACGGTCGAATTATTCAACAAAGCATATTTTAAAGAAATCTATTTAAAGGAAAATTTGTTTTAATTTTTATGGCATATTGTTCTAGATGTGGTAGCGATAATCCTAAGGATTCTTTATATTGTAAAGAGTGCAACGCATTTATTGGCGATGATGAAGAGAAGAAACGAATGGATGGAAATGTTTATCCCTCAATTAAAAGCTATCCTTTATCATTTTCATACGCCTATACTGAATCCTCTTCAAGAGCAGAGTTATTTATAAGAATTGTATACGCTTTTATCCTCAATATAATTGCTGAAATCTGGGGTGTAGTTGCTGAGTTTGCATTGATATTTCAATTTTTCTATGTTCTAATATATGGGAAAAAACATCGTGGTGCATTTGATTTTATAGGTGGATACCTTAGATTCTACTTTAATGTGACGGCCTATACCCTACTTATCACAGATGAAAGGCCCCCTATAACCGATAAAGATACTGGCTACCCTTGCAAGTTTTCCCTAACCTTTGAAGAAAAATCAGAAAGATTAGAACTGGTGATAAGGATCTTTTACATAGTTATACTTTCTCTGATAGTTTCGGCATGGGCAGTTGTGACTTCTGTGATAGTATTAATTGAGTGGTTTTATATTCTAATCACAGCAAAAAAGAGTTTTGGATTATGGGAATTTTCAGTGAGATTTCTTAATTTCCTTATGAGAGTCACTGGGTACTATTTCATAATGACTGATGAGAGGCCACCTTTAACAGGGGACTAAATGAATCCATTAACGCTTCTTGCAATAGCTTTTGCCCCAGGAATATTTTGGGTTTGGTTTTTTTATAGAAAGGATAAGTATGATCCTGAGCCAAAAAAACTTATTGTCGTAACATTCATGTTAGGAATTATTGCAACGATTCCAGCTTTAATATTAAACACTTTGTTAATACCTTTTTCACTTAGCCAGGCGAGTACTTTATTGCTTTTTTATTCTTTTTTTCTTGTAGTAGGTCCTGTAGAAGAAGTATCAAAATACTTAGCTATAAGGGTGTATGCTTTGAAGTCAAAGGAGTTTGATGAGCCTATTGATGCAATGATTTACTCAATTACGGCTGCTTTAGGATTTGCAACATTTGAAAACTTCATGTATATCTACCAGTTTGGAGCTCCTTTGATACTAATAAGGGCAATAACAGGTTGTTTAGGGCATGCTGGTTTTTCTGGAATAGTTGGATACTATATAGGAAAGGAAAAGTTTTCCGTACCTAAAAGAAAAAATCTTGTTTTAAAAGGTCTTGTCATAGCTTCTTTTTCCCATGGATTATTTAATTTTGTCCTCTATACAGAAACGATACTTGCTTTGCTATTTGTGCCACTTTTGATAGTATTAGTATACTTTTTAACAAAAAGAGTAGAAGAAATGTCTTCTGCATCGCCATTTAAACCATCAGAATACTATAAATTTATGTGTCCAAAGTGTAAAACTATTGTTTTGCCTTCCTCTAACTTTTGCCCAGAATGTGGTCACAAATTTAGACGATAATTATTTATATTAAAATATACAAGTTTATTTATCCCTTATAGCGAGGGGTTTATGAGAGGAAATCTTTCTTCTATGAGTAAAACAGCAAATATAAGGGTAACACCCTGTCAACGGTCACCCGCTGATGTGGCATATCGCTTAGATGATTCGGGGGTTACAATGATGGGGAACAGCCCACCACGAGAGTTACCGAAGGAAGAGAGGATATCCAAACGATGAACTTCGGGGTTAGTTAGGTGGGCGACAATCTATCTTCCGTAAGCGTTCTTTCTGTAACGCGTAATATCTTCATTTGGTTTTGGAGCGTAATCTCTTAATATATAAGAAATTTCTCCATCAGACAATCCAACTTTTTTTGACAGTTGCACCGTTTTATCTCTTGTCTGAAACAATTTTTCCCTGGCCATATCAATTCTTTCAATGGAAGGGTGATCCCTAAGATATTCAAACTCTTTTGTAAGACTGTCAAGATCCAAATGAAGGGATTTAGCAAGGTCTTTATGAGGATAATTCGATTTATTTTCAAGATCTTTTACTAAGTCTTTTGCTCTGTAAAGTTGATAAATAGTTGTAATGATCTCTAGTTTCTCAAGATATTTTCCACCAGGGTATTCAACTTCATAAAGGGCAGTTTTAATAGTTTTTAAAAGTTCAATTTCAGTTTGCGTCTCTATATTTACAAAATTCCCATTCAATAATGCCATGTTCTCACCGTTAGTTATGCGATATTATTAAAGATATAATTAATCATTTTAGTTAATAATGATAATCGATTAAGGTAACTTTTAACTAAACGATTTCAAGGAAAAAAACTAAGAGATAAAAGGATTTGGAAATTTTAATGGATTTATTATAATATTCTCAAAATGCATCTCTATCTCTGTATCCTATAACTCTACTCTGAGAATGTTTAGGAAAAAAATCGTTGGGATTAAGACCTCTTTTTTCCATTAGACCCTTTATTTCAGATTCATAATCACTTTTTTTAATCAAATCGGTGGGCCCTTCTTTTATAGTAAACAAGGAAAAACATATTGGTTTTAGTATTCTATAGCTTATGCCCATTAGAGGGGCTACATAAGATACGTCGTACATATCTTCAATGCGTCTCATATCAGCAAGATCTAACTTTGGACTCCTGTCATCTCTTCTGGTTCCGTCAGCAACTATATCAACATTGATCTCTTGTACAAATGTCTCAATGACAGCTTTATGGAGAAAAGTAATGCCATCGTTAGCAAATCCATCCTTTTCAATCCTATCAACAGATCTCTCAAGTATCTCTAAATCAGCCAAAAAAAGTTTAAAGGGAAACTCGAGAGCTTTTGCAGTTTCTTCTGCATATTTCCAGTTTGAATTAACACCAAATGTCACAGTATAATTTATTATATTACAAGGAAGTATTTTTTTTAAAAAAATATTGACAAAAGAAGAATCTTTTCCTCCAGAAAACAAGACAGCTGTTTCCATGATGATTAGATCCTTCTAATCTTAAACTCTCTCTTATTACCCATAAAAGCCCTTTCTAGGATCTGTTTTAGCATTGCATCATCAACTTGTTTTGTTATTTTACCAGATTGGTAAAGCTGGATCAATAACATTTCAATTTGTTCACCTTCTTCTTTTCTGGCAAGCTTCACCCTAGCAAGCCTTTCTCTGGCTTCAGCTGTTAATAGAGCTCTCATTATCTGTTGCTTTTGCACCTCGTGCTCAATCTTCTGCTGTCTTGCCTGTTCCTCTTCCATTGCCTGATTTTGAAGTTCTTCCAACTTTTTCCTCTTTATAGCTTCGGCATCGTCCGACAAAAAAATCACTTTTTAATATTTTTTTAGTTCGGGTATATCTGAAGATATTTGAGACTTGATTTCTGAAGCCTTTCTATCAAGTAGAGACATTCCTTGGGGAGAAATAATTCTTCCTTCTTCAGCTTTAGATATATACCCGGCTTTTTCAAGCTGTGAAAATATCTTTCTTATAATAGCTCCAGATGATTTTTTAAATATTTCAGGTTTTACGCCTCTATTCTTTTTACCACCATAATCTACTCTCAAAGATTCAACGCCAACAGGTCCATACACATATATTTTTCTCATTATAGAGGCCGCTCTAATATACCACCAATCATCCTGGTCTGGAACTTTCTCTCTTGATGATCCTGTTTTTACAAAAGTTGCCCACTCTGGTGGTGTTAAATTTTTATCATTTTTCAACTCTTCCTTAACACCATCAATTAACATATCAGCGGGAACGTCATATAATGTTGTAATATTACTCACCTCTTTTGATATTAAAGAAGCATTATTGTTTTGTTTTTAAAGCTTTTTGGTTTGTCTAGAAAAAACTTTTATATTATGTTTAATGTTTATAATAAATGCTGGCAGAAAACGTAAGAGCTCTTAAAGATTTGACCCAAGTTAACGCTTTAGCCATAATAATAGGATTGTTTTCTGGATTGGCAGCAATTTTATTTGCACTAATGATAGAAAATAGCAAATACCTCTTTCAAATAGTTTTTGAAAGAGGAACATTAGTTACCTTAAGTATTATCTTAATACCTACCATAGGTGGCCTAATAGTAGGACCAATAATATACAAATTTTCTAGAGAGTCAAAGGGCCATGGTATCCCTGAAGTGATCTTTGCAATTAATGCTATGGGTTCAATTATTCCGAAAAGAGTTGCAGTTATAAAGACTTTAGTATCCTCAATTACTATTGGTAGCGGGGGTAGTGCTGGAAGAGAGGGTCCAATTGCTCAAGTCGGTGCTTCTATTGGTTCCAATGTAGCCCAATACTTAAAATTTGATGAAAGAAAAAGAAGAACGCTTGTTGTGTGTGGTTTATCTTCAGGTATATCAGCCACATTTAACACCCCTTTGGGAGGGACTATATTTGGTTTAGAGTTGATTCTTGGTGACTTTTCACCTTTGATGGTAATACCTATTGTATTGGCATCTGTTATTTCTGTGAGTTTTTCAAGATCAGTTTTAGGTGAAAGGGCTGTTATAGCTGCTGAGCCTTTTGTATTTAATAACGCAGAGATACCGTTTTACATTTTAATTGGTATTGTAGGTGGGGTTTGTGCCTATGTTTTTACTAGATTATTTAATAAGGTAGAAAGCAGTTTTGATAAAGCAAAGGTTCCCTTTTATATTAAGCCCGGGATTGGAGGGCTACTAACAGGTTTAGTCGGGTTCTCATTTGTGGGATATGGAGTTTTGGGAGCAGGTTATGAGGGTATAAATGCTGCTCTTACAGGTAACATAAATATGTCCCTACTACTAATTCTATTAGTAGCAAAGATGCTTGCAACTTCGTTTACCTTGGGTTCAGGTGGATCAGGGAGCTTATGGTCTCCTATTCTTTATCTTGGAGCAATGTTAGGGGGTGCAATGGGACTAATATTTTATCAAATAGCACCAAATACTGTAACTTCCCCAAGTGCCTATGCACTTATTGGTATGGGCGCTCTTTTTGCTAGTGTTGAAAAGGCCCCATTGACATGTATAGTATTAATTCCTGAACTAACTGCAGATTATTCAGTTATGCCTGCGATAATGCTTGCTGTAGCTGTAAGCTACGGAATTTCAATGCTTTTCTTAGGAAGATGTTCAATAGATACTACGGTTCTTGACAAGAGAATGTGTAATGTGAGATCATATTCTAAGGATTTAAATGATGTGAAAGCCTGCGACATAATGACTGAAAAAATAATAGCAATGGAACCGGATATGAGATTAAGTGAGTTCCAAGAGTATATCAAAAAATACAAAAAGTTAGGATATCCAGTGATTAAAGGTGGAAAAGTCTTGGGTATATTATCAAATCACACTGTAAAAAATATAGAATCAAAAAGAATACCCTTCTTGAAAGTCTCAGATGTCATGACACCTGCATATCAAGTTACCCCCGATGATACAGTGCCCCATCTTATGGAAATAATGGAAGAAAGAGAATCTAGCAGACTTATAGTATCAGATCCTAAAACTGAAGAAATATATGGAATTGTATCAAAATCTGACATCTTAAAGGCATACAGGTTAGCAAAGGATATAGGTTTTGATGAAGACAGATATAAAATAACAGGTGATTTTGAAAAGGGATTAAAAGACATATATAGAAAAATAGTAGATAAATTCAAATGGCCTAAAAGAAAATAATTTTTTAAATTAATTTTCTTAATTTAGATTGATACACTTTCAAATAACTGTGTTGGCCAATAATAGATTTAAGATGTGCGGATAAGTTCTTAGGATAGGTGAAATATTGGATTTTTTAGAGCTTTGTGAAAAAAGGTATAGTTGCAGGAAATATCTAGAAAAAAAGGTAGAAAGAGAAAAAATTGAAAGGTGTCTTGAAGCTTCAAGATTAGCGCCTTCAGCAGTAAATGCTCAACCTTGGAGTTTTATAGTTATAGATGATCCTGAATTAAAAGATAGAGTTGCAAGAGAAACTTTTGATAAGGTTGCTTTCTTCAACAAGTTCTCACTTTCTGCTCCAGTTCTTGTTGTAATAGTAAATGAAAATCCATTTATGACAAGTCTATTAGGAAGGCTTTTCCAAGGAAGAGATTTTAGCCTTTTTGATACAGGCATTGTAGCTTCACATTTTTGTCTTAAGGCTACAGAAGAGGGGCTTGGAACATGTATTCTAGGTTGGTTTAAAGAAAAAAATGTTAAAAGGATTTTAAAAATTCCGAGAAAAAAATCTGTTTCGCTTATTTTAACTGTTGGTTATCCTGCGGATTCGCCTAAAAAGAAAAAAAGAAAATCTATAGAAAAGATTAGAAAATATAATGTTGAGAGTATTTAGTTAAAACAAAACTATTATTTTAACTAAATACTTTAGATTACATTAAAAATATATAAAATATTATTGATTAAAATCGACAACCTTATAAACTAGAATAAAAATGGTGTGTATGGCCTTAAAGTGGCCAAATAAATAAAGGAGTAATATAAATGTATGGCGAAAATCGAGGAGGCTACAACAGACCACCTCGTGAGATGCACAAAGTAACGTGTGCAGATTGTGGACAGGATACTGAAGTTCCATTCAAACCTGATGGAACAAGACCTGTTTACTGTAGGGATTGCTACCAAAAGAGAAGTCCAAGAAGATATTAAACAAATTTTGTAAAAGGTATTTCTAAAATAGTATTATAGGAAAAGTCCTTTTATTTTTTATATTTACAATTTATTCTCAGCATATATTAGTTTAACTTTTAATCTGATTGAAAGCTTTTTAAAAGTAAACTGCATGGTTGAATAATTACAGACCAATGCAAATATAAAGGACCTTTTGCCCCTTATTTTACACTTGCTAGCAAATTTTCTAAAAACTCTTGCCTTTCTAGCAAGAGTTTTTTACAGCG
>PWMA01000113.1 GCA_003558335.1 Candidatus Methanofastidiosia archaeon
AGGTGCTTTTGAAGAAGCAGATTTAAGTTTCTTGATACTCGAAGGTGAAGCAAAAAGAAAAAACGGATTAAAAGCAATAGTTGACTATACTGTACGTGAGCCTTTGGAGATAAGAAATATCTTAAAAAGATTTAAGATTTAGAAATACATATCTAAAGTCTTTTGTTTTAAGGTATTTTCTAATGAGAATTCCATTCTTTCTATTCCTTTTTCCACCCTTAGTTCAGAAAAATCATATTTATCACATAAAATCTCTAGTATTTTATCTTTCTCTGGTTTTTTAAAAGAAATATTATAGTTATCGGAGACTTTAGGATTTAAAAATAGACTAACAATTTGATCAAATTCTCCATATTCTCCAAAATTACCAGCTTTTACAATTTCAATAGCCTTTTTTGGACCAATTCCTTTTATGCCACCAGGATTATAATCAGTGCCTACCAATATGGCAACTTGGATCAATTGCTCTCTTGAAAGATTTAGAAAATCGAGTACATTGTCTGCAGTTATTAGTTCAGGGACAACGTCAACAAATAAGTCTTTTCCTGGAACTTTTCTCTTACCTGATATTGTTAGGTTTCTTACAAGAGATGGGGCACCAAATAGAATTGAATCATAATCTTGTGATGCCGATATATTCGCATCGCCTTTTAAAACAACATAGGCAGCTTGCGCTTCACCTTCCGAAGGAGATACAATATAAGGTATTCCCATTGATTCTAAGAGTTCTTTAGAATTTGTGACCATATCTTCCTTCAAAGAAGATGTCATTTGAGAATATTTTTTTGCTTCCTTAAAATCACCCTTTGCCCTAGCACTGACAAATTTTTCTCTAGCTTCTTCTTTAACTTCTTTTCTTTTCTCAATTGTTTTTGCTTTTAGCTCTGGAGGCTCACCATCAAATACATATATGGGCCAAATACCTTGCTCAACAAAGTTTACTGTTCTGTAAAAAAGACCTGATAAATGAGAGGTTACTTCACCTTTAGAATTTTTTAGAGGCGTGCCATCTCGTTGTCTAATTATAGATAAAAATTGGTAAAGTGCATTATATGCATCAATAGCTACAGACTTACCCATCAAATCAGAAATATCGATCTTTTGTTTGGGAACTATTTCGCCCAAATTAACTCCCATAAAACTAATCCCTTACTACAGTTATTGGAATTACACCCTTTTTCATTTCTTCCTGAGCAATTCTAATAGGGTCGATAGTAGAAGTTTCAATTAATATAGGCGCTCCAAAAGATATTTGGAGAGCTCTGGCCCCAATAATTCTAACTTTTTCATATTTTGTATAGTTCAATGACTCCACCATTTAGTGATGACTATAAAGAGGTTATAAATTTTATTGTTAATAAATAAAATTTGGAGCAGGTTTTGCAAGAAAAATTTATTTGCCTACGGTGTTTTCTCCTTTCTTTATTTTATCTATTGTATCACCGAATAACTTAATGAATTTTTCCCTATCCTCAGCATTATAGGTTTGCATTATACTAATATGTATCGTTAATATTTTTTCTAATACCTTTATGTGTTCATCGGCAGTTTTTATTGATTCGATTAAATCTCTTGTCTTTCGAAGAAGAACATGCTGGGCATATGATAGCTTCGTTGCAACAAAGTAAACTTTTGCCATTCCAATTCTTCTATAATCAACAAGTCCTATTGCTCTCATTATTTCAAGATATTTTACAGCAGTGGCCCTAGACATATTGAGATTATCGGCAATCTCTGAAGGAGTAGCGCCAATTTTTACACCTTTAAGATACTCTATAATGGCCTCTTCGGCATTTTCTTCCATTGATGCTCACCATCAGTATCTCTAACGTTAATATATATAAATGTTACTACTATCATTATTCAAAAAAATAGATTTAATTTAAAATACTAATAAAAAAATGCCTTTCCATTGAGTTTAAATTATTATACTAATGCTAAATAAGATTTAAAGTTAATAAAACTTTAATATATATTACTATAAAATTATTTATATAACTGAGCACTAATTAAATGATAGTATTTCTATTGTCCATGAAAATTAAAGTTCAACCATACTGGTTATTATTATTGATACTCATTAATAAAAAAATAATTAAATTATTATAAATCACTAAATAGAAAGATTTATAAATTATTGTAATTCAATGATAATAAAGGTGATATTGTGAAAAGGAAGAACAAATCTATTATACCTGTTGCAATAATGGTTCCATTAATCTTTATTGACATTCTAATCAAAGGAGATAAATCTAAATCTAAGTTATTCTATTAATTTTTTATCTTTAGAGTAACTCTTACAATATTAATGCCCAAAGGGCATTCAATTTTATCTTTAATTTTAACAACACTAAATTTATCACCAATATTTATTCCGTCTGGAATACAAAAATCATGATATTGGCACTTTTCATTACAAAGAAAAGAAAATACGCCAGATATGCCTTCAATCGCATATTTTTTCGGAATTGCTGCTTCAATTTCAGATTCAGTTACTTCCACTATTATTACTCCTGAATCATGAACCTTACAAGGGTGTTCAATATTTCTTACTGAGGCGACTGTATATATTCTGCCAGGTTTTAAATTAACAACACAAGTTTTATAAAATCTACATTCTTTGCACTCTTCATCTCCTTCTCCTGCTACAAAAGAAAATCCCTGTTTTGCAAGATTTTTAGGGAGAAGAGTGAGAATCACTCTATGACCCCCGTAACTTTAGCAAGCTTTGTTGCTGCCATCTCTGTCAATCCACTTTCCCCAAGTATCGTATACCTATCTCTAATCTTGTGTGCCATTGTCAAGGCTGTTATTAGTTCTTTATCTGTGACCCCTAATTCCTCGGCAGTCGTAGGAGCTTTAATTTTTTCAAGCGCTTCTTTAATAGTCTTATATTTGTCTTCTCTGTGCAGATACATTGTCATTATGGAACCAACCCCGCACTGCTCACCATGCATTCCTGGGTTTTCTGCAATCATTTCAAGTGCATGGGCAAATGCATGTTCGGCGCCCGAAGCCGGCCTAGATGAGCCAGCTATACTCATGGCAACTCCTGATGATATAAGCCCCTTCAATACTTTTCGAGCTGATTCTTCCAATCCTTCTTTTATAACATCGGCATTATCGATTGTGACCTTTGCACTCATAGAAGAAAGAGATGCGGCATGTTCACTATAATACTCACCTTTTAATTTATGTGCAAGTTCCCAATCTAAAACAGCAGTATAGTTAGATATTAAATCAGCACAACCAGAAGCCATAAATCTATACGGAGCTTGTGATACTATTTTGGTGTCCGCTATTATAGCTACAGGGGGGTGTGCATCTATAGATAACTTTTTTTCACCATCTCTAATAGATGCTCTAGAAGAAGATATCCCATCGTGAGAGGCAACAGTAGGATAACTAATAAATGGAATTGAAACATTAAATGATGCTAATTTTCCAACATCAATTACTGAGCCACCGCCAATTGATACAACTATGTCATATTTTTCTTTTTTCAGAATGTCTGCAATTGAAGATATTTCTGCCATTGTGGCATTTTTAATTTCGTAGTGATCACAATTTAAATCTTCAGATACTTTTTTCCCAACAATTTTTCTAGTTATCGGATCATTAATAACAACAGGAGTGTGGTATCCTAGCTTATCAACTGTTTTTTTAACTGTATCCCAAATATCTGAACCCATTACAAATACTCTTGAGAGGTTAACTATATGAAGATTTTTTTCCATATCAGGGAAACTCAAAATACATTAATAAGTCTTTTGAATTAAATAAGGGCTGGCGATAGAGTATTTCTAAATCCAGGTCCAAATCCAAGTATGAATATTAATACCTTTATAGACAAATAGAAATTTTCCATCATCAATTTTGTAATTGTAAATTTGTATTTAAATATGGTAACTTCTTTTTCTTTAAAATTATCCTTCTCTTCTTTATATATGGAGTCAAGCAGATAAATAACTAAAATTATTAATATCAGTTTTAAAGGTATCATGACAAAAGCTGTTCCTGTGAGATTTATCAAAAAAAGAGGCAATATATGCTGCTCGCCAAATCCATAATAATCTATTGCTATAAAAGTAGAAGATCCATCCAACAAATGCCCAAATAGGATTGCTATGTTTTCAAACTCTTTAATTGGTTTATAAAATAAAGGAGAAATTAAATATATGGCAAGTGTTATTCCAAAAGTCATCAAAATTGGTGTCAAAATTCTTAAAGGATGATTGAAAAAGGGAAATAGATTAAACAAAAAATAAGCCATGCCTATGATTCCAACAGAAAATGGAAGTTTCCAATAAGAAATGATATTTTTCTTTTCAAGTTCATATCCAATTAATATTGTAGAAAATGCAAGAATAAAGGTAACTACATACACCCCAGGAGTAATACTCCAAAGTTTTGACCTTTCATAAAAACCCACGTCAGTCAAAACTCTGAGAGCTATTGCCAATATCATGTAGGGAGAGATTGTTATTATGAAAGTTTTATCGATTTTTATTTTATTAAAAAGAAATTTTAGTGCTATAGCCAACAAAACTAAAAGAATTCCTATATAAATAACATAATCTTCAGGCTGATACATTGACATGAAAAGACACTAAATGATTAATTAAAAAGGTTTATGGTTTATTTCTTAGAACGTCGACCATTTTTTGATATATTTCTTTTTCTCTTCCTTCCGTTGTTTTAGATAGTCTTTCAACGATTAACTCAGGTGTGCTTTTTCCTGCTTTATAGAATACAGGTTGCCTATCTACGATTAAATCCAGTGACTCGTTCAATCCTTTTGCTTCTATACCATCAACCCTCATATCTTCGGGTAAATTTCCCTCTAAAGATTTAATAGAAGATATTATGTCCTCTCCAAGATGAGTTACTATAACGCATAAGGTATTGGAACTTCTCAAATAATTTAAGAATGTCCCTATGATTCTAGCTGCAGACCCTGGTTCAGTAATTGCTTCAAGTTCGTCCACCATAAGAAGTCTCTTTTTTTCTTCTATTGCAAGGGGGACAAGTCTCTTAATACTTGTTTCAAATGCCCCTCTTGACTCACCTCTGTGTTTTGATAAAAATCCTATTTCTTCAAAGATAGATGCATATGCTTCTTCTGCAGGGACCAAGAAACCCATCTGGAAAAGAATTTGAAATGCAAGGACCATCTTCAATAGAGTAGTTTTGCCTCCTGAGTTTGCACCAGTCAAAATAGTAACATTTTCATTTCCACTCATATTGTCTTCTGTAATTCCAATTTTATAACTAATTGGAGTGGGATTTGAAAGTAAAATATTTTTTCCTTTTCTAAAACTTATTCCCATATCAGAAAAATTTGGCATAAGTAGATCCTTTTCAACAGCAAATCTGCCCATCGCAATAAAAAAATCAATGTCGTAACATTCTTCAACTCTTTGATTTAAAAATTCCCATAATTCTGAAATGTCCAGCATTTCCTTTTTTATTTCAAATTCCCTTTTTGAGATTTCTTTTCTGATGTTTCTTTAATTTCAAATAACTGATTTCTATCTGCTTCTATTGGAAAAGAAACTTCCTCGGAAAATATTTCTGAAAGATCTAACCCCGTTTTTTTATTTAGATTGTCTACCGATTCTTTTACAATTTTATTATATGCTTCGTTAAGTTGCTTTGGGATATAAGTCTGAAAAGCCTTTAGAGGGTCTGAATTTTTAATATCTGACAACATTGATAGTATGTCCTTGCCAGCTATTCCTATGTCATCATTCTCAATAATTTTTGAAAATTTTTCATTGATGTCTTTCTCTGCTATTTTAATAATTTCTTCTAGATTTAAGGCTTCATTTAACTTTTTTAATCTCTCGTCTGGATAAAGTCCTTTAGAAAAAGAGGTTATTCTATCCGATATTTTTTGAAGTTTTTCTACATTTTCGGGTAACTCTGTTTCATTGGCAGCAGCCAATCCTTTGTTAGTTTTAATCTCTAAAAGAGTTTCATAGATGTCAAGTATAGACTTTATTATATCAGAGTTTTTAATAAAGCGTTCGATGTAAAGTTCAGGCACAATATTCCTATTGGAAAAATCATCAAGATTTATAGAAAAATTTGATATTTCAAAAAGAGTATCATAAAGATTAGAATTTTTATTATAGACATAAAATATCAATGGATAATCGTCTCTTATCCCTCTTAATTCATTCGGAGATGTAACATATATAGAATCGTAGTGTTCTGATTTAGTTTTAGTCGCTATTTCTTCATCGTCTGTAATTAGAACTCTGTCTCTAAATTTTTTTAGATTAGGGATTTTTAGATCCGATATTCTCTCGAGAAATCCTAAAATTTTATCAAGCTCTTCTTGATTTAATCCTTTTACAAAATTTTTTGCTTTGTGACAATAGTTTAACCTCTTCACAATTAAATCCCTATCTTTGACAGGCATATAAATATTAAACCTATTTCTTGACCTCTCTGTTTTGGGATAAGAAACTAAAATAGATATTATATCTTCATAGATTTCCCAAGCGTCTCCAAAAAGTATATCTTCATATTTTGTTCCTGTAATTTTTTCAAATGTTTCTTTTTGGATATGCAAAATTTTCTTTTTGCCAAATCCTGGAATCTTTAATAACTTTTCAAGTTCTAGCTTTTCTATTATGGCATCTAGCTCTTCTTTAGAGTAATAGTCTAAAGCTTTCTCAAAATTTTTCTCTCCCAAGATTTGGCAAGTATCCATTAAAGTCTGTACCCCCTTGCTAGTTCACAGTTTACCTTTAAAACTCCTTCATTGAATTTGAATAGATCATTGTTAGATTCGGGTAAGTTATCAGCCTTTTCTTGATCTGTTATTATTGCACCATGTGCTATGGAAGTTTTTTTACCTATTTCAACAGAAGTATTTTCCAAAG
>PWMA01000065.1 GCA_003558335.1 Candidatus Methanofastidiosia archaeon
AATCTTTTAAATGAGTACGAAGAAAAAATTAATAGTATTGTTTATTAATTTTTTATTAATTGTATCTTTATCTCTGTGTATTAATCATGGCAATACTGAAAATCTTCTAGATAATACTACCGTTAATAGGGATAAAAGTAATTATATCTTTGAAATAATTCTTGAGCACGAAATAATTATTTCTAAGAGGGAAATAATGAATCCCGCAATTGAAACAAGAATTTTTGATAGTGATGATCATCAGACTGTACTAGATTATAATTGGGATTTTATAATTGATGATGTTACTTTGGAATCTATCAAATATTCGGATTTTTCACATAATGGATATAAAACAGGAACATGGGACTTTAATGGCACAATTCAAAATTCTACGGTTTCGTTAAAGCTATTTTTTACTTTAGAAACTAATAATACTTACCAAGATCCTAATACAAACTCAAAAGATTTAGTTTCTGAAGAATATCTACTGCCTTCAGAAGGCATATGGTCCGACGATCCAAGTATTATAGAGCTATCAAATAATATAGTACAAGAAGATGATAATGATTTAGAAAAACTCGAAAAAATATATACATATGTTTCCGAGTTGGATTATATTGAAACTGGTAAATCAAGAGGCGATGCCATTAAATCCCTTGAACGAGGAGGAGGCGACTGTGAAGACAAAACATTTTTACTATGTGCTTTATTAAGGGCACAAAATATTCCCGCTAGGCCTGTTATGGGTTTTATTTATGGTGAGAAAATTGCTCACACATGGGCTGAAGTTTATCTAGAAAAGTGGATCACTGTTGATCCAACAAATATGCACTTATTTTTTCTTCCAGCGAGATACATTAAACTTTCATCTGGGAAGGGATATTATGATCTTATAACTTTTCATTATGAAACTAATTTTCCTGAAGAACAAATAGTTAAAATAAACTATTTAAAATTTCAAATAAAGGAACTCACAGATTTTGATTAATAAAAATTCATCTAAAAATATCGAAACGTTTAAATAGGGTACAAAAATATCATTGTTAATCTCAGGCGAGCGTAAGCGTAAGAGTTTGAGAGGTGAAATTAATGAAAAAGATAAGTAAAACAAATCCAAACATATTGAGTCTTATAGATTTTTTTATAGACAAAGGATATTCAGAAAAAACTCCCTTGTGGATTGACCTTTCAAAAAGATTTAGAAGGCCGACAAGGCATTTACCTCAAGTCAATCTATCAAAAATTAATAGATATTCTCAAGAGGGAGATGTTGTTGTAGTGCCTGGGAAAGTATTGGGAAGCGGAGAATTAGGACACAAAGTCACTGTTTCTGCGTTCAAATTTTCTAAGTCTGCAATTGAAAAGATTAACAAAAGTGGAAGAGCAATAACCCTTTACGAACTTTATAAAGAAAATCCAAAAGGTAGCGGCGTAAAAATAATGGAGTGATCTCATGATAATTGATGGAAAAGATCAAATTCTAGGTAGAATGGCATCAGTTGCCGCTAAAAAACTTTTAGAAGGGGAAGAAGTTTTTATAGTAAACGCTGAAGAAGTTGTAATTACAGGAAACAAAGATTATTTTTTTGACCTTTACAAAAAAAGAGCTCAATTTAAAGATGTGGCAAATCCTTTAAGAGGTTCATTCTTTCCAAAAAGATCAGATAGAATAGTCAGAAGATCTATAAGAGGAATGTTACCGTGGAAAAAAGATAAAGGAAAACAAGCTTACAAAAGATTAAAAGTATATGTTGGAGTTCCTGAAGAGCTAAGTGAAAAAGAATTTGTTAAGATAAATGGTGCTGATATTTCAAAACTTAAAAATAGGAGATATTTTAGGGTTAAAGAGATATCAAGTTCTCTTGGGGGTCGCGTATGAAAATTATTCAATCAGTTGGTAAAAGAAAAAAAGCAGTTGCAAGAGCAACTGTTAAGGAAGGCAAAGGAAGGGTAAGGATTAATAGTAAGCCACTTCCCATAGTTGAACCTGAACTGGCAAGGATTAAAATGTTTGAGCCAATCCTTATTGCAGGAGATACAGCAAATACGATTGACATTGAAATTGATGTCAAGGGGGGCGGAATTATGGGACAAGCCGATGCATGCAGGATTGCAATTGCCAAAGGTCTTGTTGAATTCACTCAAGACAACTCTCTTAAAGAGGCTTATTTGGGATATGATAGGATTCTATTAAGAGGGGATTCTAGAAGAACCGAAGAACACAAGCCAAGTAAGTCTTCTAAAGGGCCAAGAGCAAGAAGACAGAAATCTTACAGGTGATCTTTTGATAATACCTGTAAGATGTTTTACCTGTGGAAAAGTCGTTGGACATCTTTATGAGCCCTACTTAGATAGGTTAACTAAAGGAGAAGTACCGGAAAAAATATTGGCCGATATGGGATTAAGCAGATACTGTTGCAGAAGAATGCTTCTTACTCATGTGGACCTTATAGATGAACTGCTCGACTATAAAATATAAATTTTAAATTTTAATAGTTTATAGTCGATTTCACATGGGACCGTAGGGTAGCTTGGACTATCCTCTCACCTTGGGGTGGTGGAAACTCGGGTTCAAATCCCGACGGTCCCACTATTTGGAAAAGAAAAGGAGAGGAAAAATTGACCGTAATAGAGGATATAAGAGCGAGAAAAATTTACAATAGTAATAAAGAGAAAAATATCGTCGAAATAGATGTATACACATCTTCAAGTTTTGGAAGGGTCACTGTACCTTTTGAAGAAGACATTTCTGAAGTAGAAGAAGTAGTTTTTCTTGAGCTTGCAGGTTTAGATGCCATTGAACAAAAATCTGTAGATGAACTGCTTCTTGAAACAACACCTTACAATATGATAAGATTTGGCTTATCATTGGCTACTGCCAAGGCTGCATCTTCTTTTTATTCATTACCTCTTTTTAGATATCTTGGAGGAATATATGAGGGGCAAATGCCTTTAATATCTATTGGAGGGAAGATATTTGATATGGATTTAAAAGAAATAAATGAAAACCAAAAAACAAAAAAAATTGAATTAGATACACTTTCTAATATTTATGCTGCTTCAAAAGATGACAAAAACTGTATAATTTCTGCGGTCGACGAAGGAATATGTCATATGTCTTTAGCATTTAATTTAAAATATTTAGAGTTAACAAATGAAAACATTCAGATAATAAATGAATTAATAAGAATAAAGGAATATTTAGGAGATGAGTTTTAATGAGCGATGAAATGCTTGTACCTCTTGATTTGTACCTTGCATCAGGGATACATATTGGAACAACTCAAAAAACAAAGGATATGGAAAGATATATATTTAGAATAAGACAAGATGGTCTTTATATACTTGATATAAATGAAACGAATAAAAAGATTGCAAAAGTAGGAAAATTTCTTGCCAAATTTGAACCAGAAAAAATTCTTGTAGCTTCTTCAAGAATATATGGATATAAACCTGTATTGGCATTTGGTCAGAAAACAGGGGCAAAAACAAGCACAAAGAGATTTATTCCAGGCTCCTTAACAAATCCAAACTGTGAAGATTTTATGGAGCCTGAGGTAGTTATACTAACAGATCCAAGAGCAGATTACCAAATATTAAGGGAAGCAGGACTTGCAAAGATACCGGTAGTCGCACTATGCGATTCTGAAAACTATTTATCAAAAGTTGATTTAGCTGTACCAACAAATAACAAAGGAAAAAAGGCATTATCCCTTGTTTACTACTTACTTGCCAGGGAAATGTTAAAAGCAAAGGGTCAGATAAAAGATGGTGAGGAAGATCCATTCTCAATAGATGATTTTAAATCAAAGGAAGAGGAGGATTAAATGGCAGAAAAAATAACAGTTTCCCTCATTAAAGCAGATGTGGGAGGATGGCCTGGTCACTCACTAGTACATCCAGATTTAATAAAAACAGCAAAAAAAGAATTAGAAAAAGAAAAAGGTAAACTTTTAATTGACTTCCACGTTACAAACTGTGGAGATGATTTAGAACTTTTAATGACCCATAGGAAAGGTGTGGACTCTGAAGAGGTTCATCACCTTGCATGGAATACTTTTGAAGAAGCTACTAAAGTTGCTATGAATCTAAAACTATATGGCGCAGGGCAAGATTTATTGGGAGAAGCTTTCAGTGGAAATATAAAAGGTTTGGGCCCAGGTGTAGCTGAACTTGAATTCGACGAAAGAAAAGCAGAAACAATTATTGCATTTATGATGGATAAAACTGATCCTGGAGCCTTCAATTTGCCCATATATAAAATGTTTGCAGATCCTTTTAACACAATAGGATTGGTAATAGACCCAAATGCAGTATCGGGTTTCACATTTGAAGTGTGGGATATTTTAGAGAGTAAAAAAGTTTTCATGAAATGCCCTGAAGAATTATACAAAATGCTTGCACTAATCGGTGCCAAATCAAGATATGTAATAAAAAATGTCTTTCCAAAAAAAGGTGGAAAATTACCTTCTGAGCAATCAGCTGCAACTATAAGTACTGAAAAACTTTACGAAATAGCTGGCGATTATGTAGGAAAAGATGATCCGGTTGCCTTAGTTAGAGCACAGTCGGGTCTGCCCGCAGTTGGCGAAATATTAGAGCCTTTTACATTTCCTCATTTAGTTGCAGGATGGATGAGAGGTTCTCATAATGGCCCTATAATGCCTGTAAGTCAGAAGAATGCAATATGCACAAGATTTGATGGCCCTCCGAGAGTAATTGCTCTTGGATTTCAGATAGCGAATGGAAAACTAGTTGGCCCTGTTGATTTATTTGATGATCCGGCCTATGATTTGGCAAGAATGAAAGCACAAAGAGCAGCTGACTATATGAGGCAACACGGACCATTTGAGCCACATAGGTTACCCTGTGCAGACATGGAATACACAACCCTTCCAGCTATACTAAGAGAACTTGAAAAAAGATTTGAAAAACTTTAATAAATAAAATTTTTAATTTTATTTAT
Source organism: Candidatus Methanofastidiosia archaeon (assembly GCA_003558335.1). GTDB lineage: Archaea > Methanobacteriota_B > Thermococci > Methanofastidiosales > Methanofastidiosaceae > Methanofastidiosum. Next base: position 4,949 of record PWMA01000065.1, read on the forward strand.
TTTTAATTGCCGGTAGAAATAGTATCTGTTTCTCTATTTTTCTTTCCATTGTCTAGATTATCCAGTATCCTATCTATTTGTTCTTGAACTTCTTCTATTGAGCGAGATGTATTTATTATATTCCAGTTGTTAGCTAACTTTAATGCTTTTTTTCTTACCTTTAATAAGTCTTCATAGTTCTCAAACATTTCTTTTTCAGCTCTAGTGGCTATTCTTCTTAAGGATTCTTCTGGTTCTACATCCAAAAAGAACATGTATTCAGACGTCGGCAAGATCTTTGAGAAAAAACCATAAAATATTTTTGCCAATGGCATTGGTAAATACGCAACACCCATCAAATATCGTACGAAAATAAGTGTGTCACCCCTCCCATGATAAATCTTTATAGATCTCATAACATCAAGTGCATAGTAAATTGTGGCTTTGATATAGTTTATTTTCCCTTCTCCTAAAAGTGAAACTTTAGCATTTATTCCGTAGCTATTGTCGCTTTCTGGATGTGAACGTAATATAACATTGTCTCCTTTTTCTAAATATCTATCGCGAATTAGATTTGCATGGGTGTCTTTTCCAGCTCCATCTAATCCATCAATTATAATCAACCTCATCATATCACCATTGTCATTATATAGTAGAGAAAAGCCGCAGAAAAACATGCGGTTAAATTATCAAGGCCCTTCGGCGTGATGGCTTCAAAAACAGTTGCCACTAGTGGTACAATTAAAACAATTATTAAATTCATTGGAATCGAAAAAATGTTGGAAAACACATAATTGTAGAATGTCAATGCAATCCACATAACTATAATAAGAGTAATATACATAGCTATAGAACCTTCAATACTTTTTGTATCTCCAAGAAAATTATATTTTCTTTTTCCATATCTAATTCCAATTATAGAGGCCATACCATCTCCATAAGACATTGCAGCTATGCCTACAGCTATTACCCATGGCTTATCAAAGAATAAATACGCAAGAACAGTCCAAGAAATTGCATAATATACTAATCCAAGCCCATGCCCTGAAGATGATATTCTATCTTTAATATCTATTGGAGAATAAGGACTCATTAAAAAAGTCAAAGGTATAAATGGAGCAGCGGCTAAGAAAGTCATTGCAAATCTTGTTTCAAATATGGGTAAAACAAAAAGCACGTTTCCCACCATTATATGCAGAAATTTCCGGCTAAATACTTCATAATTGCTTAGAATTTTTTCAGAGATCAATAGTAATATGGCCACATAGATATAGACTATGGCTACACCAAGTGCATCGCCGGATATCATTGTTTTAGATTTATATATTTTATATATAAGACTATTGCATAATTATAATACGTTGATTTTCTACTTTTTTAGTACTTCAATAAATGTAACCTGAGAAATAATTAATTAGAAATAAATTTCATATTTAAAAAATATAAAATTATAGAAACTTACTTCCTTCTTCAAGAAGCCTGTTTGCAACATCAATTTCAATAGAGGCTAAGACAAAATTCCTCTTTTTTATGTTGACTTCAGCTCTTTCTTTCATCCTTTTTGCCTGTTTAAAGAACCTTCTTGCCTGGGCGTCATTTTTTGCTTTCATATATCATCACCTTTAAGATAATACAAATTATTGCTTTTTAATATTTAAATCTTTTGGTTAATTATTGGATAGCAATAATGGAATTAGATTTCCTCATATTTGGAATCTATAATTTCTCTTATTTTCTTGGCCTTTACTTGGCCTACACCTTCAACTTCCTTAAGCTCTGCTTCTTCAGCATTGAAAACTCCAAAGACACTTCCAAATTTTTTTAAAAGTCTTCTTGAAATAACAGAAGATACCTCAGGAAGTCCTTCAACGATAAAAAG
>PWMA01000084.1 GCA_003558335.1 Candidatus Methanofastidiosia archaeon
ACCGGGGGGATGCTGAAAAAGGAAGGTTATGTCATAGGCAGTAAGAGTGTTATAGACGGTAGGGAGGAATATGCCTCTATAGTTTTTCCATATCACAGAAAAAATCTAAAAGGAGTTCTATCACTTTCGCCAGGGGAAAAGATTGATATTAAAGGGCAGAAGATCCAAGCTCTAAAAACTAAACACTCAGATCCATTTGCTATTGGTTTTAAAATTGATACCGAATATGGAATCATAACATACACTTCAGATACTGAGTATTTTAACGATATGATAGATCAATATATGAATTCAAGAATACTAATTCTAAACGTTACAAGGCCCAGTGCTGATAGAATTCCATTTCACCTGACTACAGAAGATGCAATAAAAATTATTAAAAAGGTAAATCCCGAAATTGTCGTAATTACACATATTGGTTATAAAATGCATCTGAAAGGAGCAGAAGACGAGCGAAAATATATTGAGAAAAACTGTGGGATTAAGACGCTGATTGCGGACGATGGATTAAAAATTTATATGGATGGAAAAATTAGCTACCAAGGAGCGTTGAAGTAATGCTTGATAAAAACTATGACGGTAAAAATATCGAAAAAAAGTGGCAAAGCTATTGGCACAAGGAAGAGATATTTAACTTTAATTTAGAAAAAGGTGGGAAAATATACGTTGTTGATACACCCCCTCCTTTCACATCTGGTTCGCTCCACATGGGACATGTAATGGACTTTACATGGATTGATTTTGTTCAAAGATATAAAAGAATGAGGGGATTTAATGTCTACTGCCCTCAAGGATTTGATTGCCACGGACTCCCAACAGAGTTAAAGGTTGAGCATGAATTTAAAATTTCTAAAGAAGATACTGAAGCCTTCATTGAAAAATGTAAAGAGTGGACGGTACAATGCGTTGAAAGAATGAGGAGGCAGATGACAGACATTGGATATTTTCCTGATTGGTCGAAAATATATTTGACAATGAAACCGGAATATATCAAGCTTATTCAAGAAACACTAATTGACTTTTATAAAAAAGGATATCTATACCGAGAAAAACATCCTATTCTTTGGTGCCCAAGATGCATGACCGCCCTTGCAAAGGCTGAAGTTGGGTATGAAGAAAGAGAAGGAATGCTTTACTTTATCAAAATACCTTTAGATGATGGAAAAGAACATGTGGAAATTGCAACAACAAGACCCGAACTATTGCCTTCTTGTGTAGGAGTATTCTTTAATCCCAAAGATCCCAGATATGAAAAGTTTAAAGGTAAAAATGCTATATTGCCTATATTTGGGAGAAAAGTGCCTATCCTTTCTGATGATGGAGTAGATATGTCCTTTGGTACTGGAGTTGTTTACTGCTGTACTTATGGCGATGAGCAGGACATATTTTGGCAAAAAAAATATAATCTTGAGATTATAACCTCATTAACAGACGATGGAAAGATAAAAGCTGGAAAGAACTACGATGGGCTTTCAATTAAAGAAGCAAGGAAAGCCATATCATCTGAATTAAAAGATTTAGGATTTCTCATAAAGGAAGAAAAAATTTCTCATCGAGTATTACTTCATGTTGAAAGAGGTTCTTGTAAATCTCCAATAGAACTATTACCAATGGAGCAATACTTTATCAAAGTAAGAGATTACAAAAACCACCTTATTGAAAATGGGAAGAAGATAGATTGGTACCCCGATTACATGTACGATAGATTTTATGACTGGACAGATTCAATGGATTGGGATTGGATTATATCTAGACAGAGAGTTTTTGGAACACCTGTTCCCTTCTGGAAGTGTGAAGATTGTGATGCACTAATCCCAGCAAAAAAAGAATGGCTTCCCGTTGACCCAAGATTTGACCTGCCTAAAGAAAAATGCAAATGTGGCTCAAACAACTTTATTGGCGAGTCAGATGTTTGTGACTGTTGGATTGACTCTTCAGTAACGCCTCTAGCAATTTCAATGTACAATAAAGATGAAGACTTCTTCAGTAAGACGTATCCTTCTTCTTTAAGGCCACAAGGTTATGAGATTATAAGAACATGGTTTTTTTATACTTTGCTCAGATGTAACTTTATAACCGGTAAAAATCCATGGAATGAAACATTAATCCATGGAATGGTTGCTGGGCCTGATGGCAGGAAAATGAGTAAATCATTGGGCAATGTTATTGAACCAGATGAACCTTTAGGCAAATACTGTGCAGATGCTTTAAGACAGTGGGCGCTACTTGCTTCAAAAGGAGAGGACTTTCCATTTACTTGGAAAGAGATTGAACATGGCAGCAGATTTTTAACAAAGCTTTGGAATGTATCTAGGTTTATAGAGATGAATTTATCAGATTCAAGGTTAGAAAATATAAGTTTTGATTCACTTACCATATCAGATAGATGGATTCTATCTAAACTAACTAATTTAATCAAAATTTCTAGAAAGGAACTTGATGATTATAGCTTTGCTTTCGTTTTAAAAGAAATTAGAACATTTTTATGGCATGAAGTTGCCGATAACTATATTGAAATAGTCAAATACAGGCTTTACAACGACATCAAAAAAGAAGAAGCCCTGTTCACTCTAAAGACTTTACTTAGAAACATACTTGGATTAATATCACCTTATACACCTCACATAACTGAAGAAATATACAATGAACTATTTGCATATGAAGGAATTAAAAGCATTCATTTGACAGAATATCCTTCATTTGATTTCTATGACAAGGAATCTTTTGATAAGGGAGAGATTCTAAAAGAAATAACTGCTTCAATAAGAAGATACAAGTCAGAAAATAAAATTCCGTTAAACGCACCCTTGGATGGGACAATAATATACACAGAAAGAAATTTAGAAGGGACAAATGAAGATATATCACAATCAATGAACATATCTAAGTTAGAAATTAAAAATGGCAAACCCGATATCGACGAGACGATTCTTGAGGTGGTCCCAAAGTATGAAGTAATAGGTCCTAAGTTTGGAAAAGATGTCCAAAAGATAAAAAGATTGCTTGTAGAGAATATATCTGAAATAGAGAAAAATGAAAATATAACTGTAGAAGTATTTGAATTAAGTCGAAATTACATTGAAAGAGTAGAAAGAGAGTTCTCTAAACAGGGTAAAAAGATTAACGTGATAAAAGACAAGAACTTTATTATTGAAATACTATAAAAACATTTTTATATTTTTTTAAATACTTTAGTTAATGGTTTATCTTAAAGTTGCTTACAATGGAAGAGGATTTTATGGCTCACAAATTCAGCCAAACGTTAGGACTGTCGAAGGCGATATAATCCAAGCTCTAAATAACGATGGTATCAAAATTACCAATTATAAATTTTTATCAAGGACGGATAGGGGAGTTTCTGCACTTTCTAATATCTTAAAGCTAGGAACTGAAGAAAATTTAAACATAAAGAAATTAACACATTCTTTAAAGGACATATGGATATATGGCAAAACAAACAACGAAATGAATTTACCTTTGACTAAAACCTATAGATATTATCTTTTTGATAATGATTATGATGAAGATCTTATTGCCAAAAGCCTTTCCCTTTTCGATGGCCATCATGATTTTTTCTCTTTTTCTAAATATGATGGAGCAGAAGAAACAAAAAGAGCAATTGAAACAAACTATAGGAAAAAGGGATCAATTTATATCCTAGAGTTTAAAGGCAAGGGTTTTTTGTGGCAAATGATTAGGCGAATTGTTGGTTCTATAGTTGATTATGCAAATGGAAATTTAACTGATGAAAAAATACTATCTGCTTTGAGTGGTAAATCAATAATAAGTACCACTCCTTTTCCTTCAGAATATCTTTTACTATACGATATTGAAACTAAATGCAATATGGAATATGATGAATACGTCATCCGTATTTTAAAAAAACGATTTAATGATTTATTTGCCGATTTTTCTGCAAGAAGTTTATTAGAAAACGAGTGTTTCACATATATGGACGAAACAGAAAAACTTATTAACAGAGATTAGGCTTTTGATTTTAAAAGCCGGGTAGGGTAGTGGTCAATCCTTCGAGGCTCTGGACCTTGAGACGGTGGTTCGAATCCGCCCCCGGCTACTGTTCTTTATTAATAAGATAAATATAATTTTTCAAAGGAATATAAGAAAAACTTTAAGTCAGATATCAATGAGAAATAAGACTAAGGCAGATGATTTAGAAAATATTTTTAAAGATTAAATTATCCCCAATCTTCACCATCTATATAAATCCAAAGTTCTCCAGTAAGGGCTGACCTTTCATCACATTTTTGATAGTATTTTTTAAATGTAGTTTTTGTGGAAGCGGAAATTGAGCATATTCCTATTTCTTTATCATCATCTTTTTGTACAAGATTATCGCAATTAACACAAACATGTGGACCTTTTTTATCTATAAGACTCATCTTATCCCTTAAAAGAATTTTTTGTTCTGATTTAAATAATTTCCTACTCTAATTAGGTATAATTGTTATTACCTGGTCTAAAAAGTAAATTATTTAAGGTTAGAAAAAAATAATAGATATGGACGATTTAAAAGAACTTTTTTTCAACAGAAAAACGGTCGAAATTTTACTCGCTATGCTAGATGATGAAAAACCCAGATATCCAAAAGTAATCGCTGAGGAAGTAGACTCCATGTATCCCCATGTTTTTAACATACTAAAGGAGTTGGAAGACGTAGATTTGATTGAGTCATATAAAGAAGGACGAATAAGATACATAAGATTGACCTCTGAAGGTAAAAAAATATCGATAAAATTTAAAGATATATATTCTGAATTAGAAACATTTCAACAAAAGTTTTCAGAATCGAGAGAAAGAGAAGATGCAATAGCAATGTCAAGATTTAGAGATAATTTAAACTCTATCGAATATCGACTTCTTTCTGAAAAACTTGATAAGAAAGAAAGTTTTAGAGAAGTCCTGAAACTATCTAAATTACGTACAGAGCTTGAAAGAACAAATTTCAGAAGCGATAAAGATAGAGAAGAAAAGAACAATCTTCTGAAAAGAATCTATCATATTGAGGAAAAGGCAAAATCTCTCTTGGTAAATTTTTAAGAACTTTTTCTTTCACTATAGATTGTGAGAAAATCCATCCAAGCAGTTTCAAAACCCTTTTCTTCTTCAGTTCTAAAGGCATCTGAAGCCTTTTTTGTAGACTCAAGAAGCAGTTTCTTTATGTTTCTTTTGTCAAACTCTTTTGAAATAATATTACAAATAATAGAATCTTTGTCATTTTTTTCTACAGATGTAACTATACCATTAATGGCTTTGGCATAACCTTTATTGAACTCCTTTTCTCCCAGATCTCCTGCTATTTGAATATAGCTTTCTCTAGCTTTTTTCATATCTCCATTTTCAAGGTAAGATACCAACAACTTTAATCTAAGCTTTATCTTTTCCAAACAAATCACCTTAACTTTGCTATTATAACAATATGATCCTTTTCATAAGGCGAAAGATTAATTGTTTCAACTATATTAAAATCTTTTTCCATCTGCTTTATTTCTTTTTTAAATACTTCTTCAGAGGACTTACTTGAATCTATGCTTTTCGCCTTTACGCAATAGATTACTGTACCTCCTTTTTTTAAATATGTCGTGTTTTTCATGAGAATCTTATATTGATGTTTTTGTGCAACGTCTTGATAAATCAAGTCAACTGCTTCCAATAGTCCAGAATACAAGTGTGGATTAGAAGCATCTTCTAAGATGGGATAGACATTGTCTCTCATTTCACTTATGTTCAGAAACTGTCTCATACTTCTTTCAGAACTTTCAACGGAAAATATCTTTCCATTTTCAACTATGTCAGATATATGGGAAACTGTAGTCCCTGTAGCGGCACCAAGATACAATATCTTAGAATCTTTTTTCAACGGTAGATCTTTGTAACCCTTCATTATAACTGCAGCTAGTTTAGATCTTCGCGGGTTCCATTCCCTTAATTCCATACCCTTGAAATCAACTAACTTTTCTCCATATACTTTCTCCCCTCTGATAAGGTTTTTTGTATAAAGTTTGTTGCCATCAATAAAAATGTTTGTAAAAATCTCTTCCATTAAATTTACTAATCTATTGGGACTATAAAAGTATTTCTAAATAAAAAAAGCCAACTATCGCTTTGACTCATTTTTTAATGTTTTAATAGTTAAAATGTGCACTGTAACAGCGATTGCGATAATTATTAGTAATATCCTAATATACACAATTGTGACTACAAAAAATGCTGAATACAAAATTGTGGTCCAAAGTAACAATATGGTAAATAACTTTGCCTTAGCTGCAACGCCTTTCTCTTCCCTATAATTTTTAACATAACTCCCAAAAATTCTGTTGCATATAAGCCATTTATAGAATTTATCCGAGGCTCTTGCATAACAAGCAGCTGTTAGTAGCAATAAAGGGGTAGTTGGTAAAAGTGGTAAGAATATACCAATGAAACCTATCGCTAAAAATATTGTTCCGAAAAAAATAAGAATTATCCGGACCATTTTACTTGGTCTTTTTCTATCTTCATTTGAACTACAATAATCTATTTTATTCAAAATAGTCCCCGGCTATCTTTAATGTCCGACTAGATTTTATATTATTTAAATAATTATGTCTCTATATGGGGCAGATTTAATTTTTATCAATTTTTCTTAGTTTATTCAAAGAGACTGCTCCAAACAGTGGACCTAAAAATAACAATGAAAAGGCATACCTCCAACTTACCACATCTACAATTAAGGGTATAAGCCTTATTGTAATAATTGATATAAAAAATCCAATGGCAAGTTGAATTGTAACAGCTGTTCCCATAT
>PWMA01000069.1 GCA_003558335.1 Candidatus Methanofastidiosia archaeon
TTATAAGAATAGGTTATATAACATATCCTGATAACCGAAACTCTTATATAGATATAACTCCAAAGTATTATACAGATGCTAGGAGGACATTAATGAAACTCATATCAGTACAAATACCTGAAGCATATATGAACGGATTAGACGAGTTGGTTAATTATGGTTATTTTCCTAATAAGAGTGAAGCCATAAGATCAGCAATCAGGGACATGCTAAAAAACGAACTTGGTGGGTTTAGATCACTTAGAAATGAGGGCATATCTGAAAAAGTAAAGTATAATAGATAAATAATTAAAATAATTGGGGGTTTTATATGAAAGGCATCTTGGAAAATGCTTCAAGATTTACTCAAAATAATAACTTTGAAGAAACAGCAGTTGAATTAGAAGGTATCGGAAATGCTAGAATAATATGTGTTGGCTGCGGCGGTGCAGGCAATAACACTGTAAATAGACTTTCAATGCTTGGAGGCGTCATGGGAGCTGAAACAATTGCTTTAAATACTGATAGGCAACATTTAGAAAATATCCAAGCCGACAAAAAATTTGTTATAGGCAAGGAGCTTACAAGAGGTCTTGGAGCTGGAGGAGATCCTAGCATGGGCTGGGAAGCTGCTCAAGAGGATAGACATAAATTAAAAGAACTTTTTAAAGAAGCAAATTTAGTTTTCATTTCTGCAGGTATGGGGGGCGGAACAGGAACGGGAAGTGCCCCAGTTGTTGCAGAAGTAGCTAAAGAATGTGGAGCTCTTGTCGTAGGAGTAGTTACCTTACCGTTTAGAATGGAAGGTTCTCACAGATTTGAAAAGGGGATTCAAGGACTTGAAGCCTTTAGGAGATATGCAGACACTGTTATAACTTTGGATAATAATAAGTTACTTCAACTTGTTCCAAATATGCCAATTGATTATGCATTTAGCGTATCTGATGAGGTCCTAGCTGAAATGGTCAAGGGAATAACTGAAACCATAACACAACCAAGTCTTGTTAATCTGGATTATGCTGATGTAAGAACTATAATGCAAGACGGGGGAGTTGCAGTAATCGGTGTGGGTGAATCAAATACCAAAAATAGAGTTGAAGAGGCAGTTCATGAAGCAATGACTTGCAAGCTATTAGATGTTGACTACAAACATGCAAAAGGCGCACTTGTTCATGTTTCAGGAGGCAGCAACATGACTTTGAATGAGGCAAACAGGGTTGGAGAAATTGTTAACTCAATTATGGATCCTGAAGCAAAGATAATATGGGGCGCTAGAGTTGATGAAGGTCTAAAAGATTCTATGAGAGTAATGCTCATCATGACCGGAGTTAAATCACCTTTTATATCTGGCAGAGCTGCAGATGGAGATATAGAATTACAGCCATTTGAAAGAGACGCTAGAAGAAAAAGAGTGGGCGGCGGAGAAAGCTTTGGCCGAAGTATCGATTGGGCAAAATATGGAATAGACGATTTATTTAGTTAAAAATAATCGTTATTTTATTTATTAAATATAATATATTTTTCTTAATCATAATTTTAATTATTCTAATTAAAACAGCTAAGGTATGATTTCTGGACCAAAATATTTTTCATACTCAAAATCTTTATAGCTAATTACTCCTTTTTCAATAAGTCCTGATATTTCAGAAATTTTATCTTGCAATTGAATTACTAAATGTTCAATTGTTTTACAAATTAATATATTTCCTTCCTCTGGCCACAAACTTAAATAGTTCCAGTACAAACACCTTCCTCCGCATATATCCTTAATATTACAATTTTTACATCTATCTGCAAATTGAAAACTTTTTATTTTATTTGGATTAGAATTTAAATCCCCTATGATAAAATCTTCAATCCAAGACATAATCGGGCAGGATATTATTTTTCCGTCTGTACGTATCGCATATCCACTATGCCCTGCTCCACACCTTAGTATTGTTTTTTCCTGCTTTAGAAGGCTTTCAGTTATTCCAATAAAAGGATAAAGCTTCAATACTTTTTCATTTTGCTTCATAGTTTCGATCCATAACTCAATAAGCTTTGTTATTGATTTGTTATAGTTTTCTACAAAAATAGCTAATTTTTCTTTATCATAATCAAAGACATAAAATCCAGCATCTATTTGCCAATGGATCGAAGAAAATCCACTTTCAATCAAATGTAAAACCTGCTCAAAAACATCAGAATATTCATTACTTAAAGTCATCCTTGCTATAATTTCTCCAGAATAACCTCTGTTCCTTATTGTAGAAATGTTTTTTGTTACTAAGTTATAAGTTCCATTTCCTCTATTTGAGTCTGTTCTTTCTTTATTCCCATCAATAGAAACTAATATTTTATCCATTCTATTCAAATAATTTGTTGGAATCTTATGCAAAAGTTTCCCATTTGTTTGGATTCTATATGGAACTTCAATATTATCCATAATTTCTTTAATTTTATTTATTTCAAGTAGAGGCTCTCCTCCATAAAAAACAATAACGGGATTGCTATCTTTACTAATAAATTTTTTAAGATCCAAAATATTAATTTCACTAGTTTCAGGCGGAGATAGATCTACATTATAATTTTTTTTAATATTCGCTTCAAAATCATTCATTGACTTTTCATAGCAATACTTACATTTAGAATTACATTTAGTTGTAAGTATAATATGATAATGCATAGCTAAATCTTATAAAGTTGTTTTAAATTAGTAATGTATCAGATTATTTAATAAAAATAAAGATTTTGAGTTAATCTTATATTAAAGTGACTTTGAAAAAGCTATGGATATATACTAAAGTGAAAATATGGATAATAAAAAATATAAAAAAAAAATTGAGAAAATTTTGCCTTTTAGTTTTATGGACAAAATTAATCGGATCCAATTTGTTTATAAAAGTCTTAAAATTGTATTGATTGTTGGACTTATTACTTTTTTAATATGGTTTCCCCACATGGTAAGGAGTCATTTTGAAATATATCTATTCCTATCAAAAGCTTCAGCATTAATTGGTTTATGTTTACTATCTTTAACTATAATTTTATCATTAAGAAATAATTTTGTAGAATCGTTTTTTGGTGGCTTAGATAAAGTTTACAAAGCCCATCATTTTGTAGGCATAATTGCGGCAATAGTTATACTATTGCACCCTATTTTTTTGATAGTTAGGGCAATCCCTGATTGGGATTCCACTTTAGTTTATATTGTTCCTGGGATGAGTACTTCCATTACTTATGGAATCCTTTCCTTATATTTGATGCTTATACTTTTAGCATTTACGCTTATAATAAAGCTCCCTTACAAAATTTGGCACTTTACCCATCACTTTATGGGCGTAGTTCTTATACTGGCCACTTGGCATACATTGGCCTCAGCTAGGCATATAATAGAATTCCCTCTACTGGGAATATGGGTATTACTTTTTGCATCAATTGGAATTATATCTTATTTTTATACATTGTTTTTATATCGGATAATTGGTCCCAAATTTAGAGCTAGTGTAGAATATGTAAAAATTAAAGGAGATATTACAGAAATTAAACTTAAAACAATTGATAAAAAAATTAAATTTCATCCAGGTCAATTTATATTTATTAAATTTCCAACCCTTGAAAATTCATTTGAAATGTTTCCATTTTCTATTTCAAGTTCAAATAGTGAAGACTTAATAAGAATTTCAGCCAAAATGTCTGGAGATTTTACTTCACACAAACTACCAAAAATTAATGCTGGAGATAAAATATACTTGTATGGACCATATGGAAAATTTGGCGAGAAGTATCTTTTTGAAAAAAAAGATATGATATGGATTGCAGGTGGCATAGGTGTAACTCCTTTTATTAGCATGTTAAAACATAAAAATTCATCCAAATACAATAAAATTAATTTTATATGGACTTGCAAAGATGAAAAGAGTGCAGTTTATGATAAAGAAATAAAGAATATTATAAAAGAAAATGACAATATAAACTATATTTTATGGCTATCAAAAGAAAGAGGAAGACTGTCAGCTAAGGCTATTATGGATCTTTGCCACCCTGGAGAAAAAATTAATGATAAATTAATTTTTTTATGCGGCCCTAATAAAATGATGATGGAACTTTCAGATCAATTTATAAAAATGGGAGCTAAACCAAATAATATAATTTTTGAGGACTTTAATCTAATATAGGGATATAATGAATATTCTTATTCGAATAAAAGAAAAAACTAAAAAGCTTAAAACAGATATCTTTGCATTATATTTTGCCTATAAAGATCCAAGGGTCCCTTGGTATGCTAAAATACTTATTCTACTCCTCTTAGGATATTTAGTCAGTCCTATTGATCTTATACCCGATTTTATACCAGTAATAGGCTATTTAGATGATCTATTAATTTTCTCACTTACAATATATATCTTAATCAGATTAATCCCTAAAGAAGTTTTTCAAGAATGTAAGGACAAAGCATCAAATGAGCCAATAAAAATAAAATCAAAATGGCCAATAACTTTTTTAATAATAGTAATTTGGATTGTAGTTTTCTATATTTTAATAAAATTCTTATTTTTCTAAAAAACATAAATAAATCTTTATTTTAAAGCTAACTTGCACTGTTTACAAAGAGTGTATGCACATTCTGGCTTGTCAAATTTCCATCTTAGGCCCCAGTCTTTTATCTCTTGAATTATATGAATAAAATCTTCACCGCTTTTGGTTAGAGAATATTGACATTTAATCGGAACTTTGGAATCATCTACTCTTTTCTCTATAAGTTCTTGGTCTTCTAGCTCAGAAAGACGCAACGATAGAATTTTTGGTGTTATTCCATTTAGTCCTTTTTTCAACTCGTTAAATCTTTTTTCTTTAGCGTTTCCCCTAAATAACTCTAATAAGATTAGAAGGGACCATTTTTTTCCAACTATATTCAATGTTTCATAAACTGTACAATTGTTCATAGTATCAAATAAGAAACTTACTAGTTTATATAGGTATCTATTATATACTTAGTATAAATAAGATACTGGTGATAAGATGGTAAAAAGGGAAATAATAAAAATTGATGAAGATAAGTGCAATGGCTGCGGGCTGTGTATTCCTAATTGTCCAGAAGGGGCACTTCAAATAATAGATGGAAAAGCAAGATTGATAAGTGACTTATTTTGTGATGGGCTTGGAACATGTATTGGAAATTGCCCAGAAGGGGCAATATCTATTGAAGAAAGGGAAGCAGAGGAGTACGATGAAATAAAAGTAATGGAAAACATTGTAAAACTAGGTAAAAATACTATTAAGGCTCATTTAAATCACTTAAAAGATCATGAGGCTGATAAATATTTAAAGCAAGCCGAGGAATTTCTTAAAGAAAGGGGTATAGAAAATCCCATCAAAGAAGATAGCCATCATCACGAGGGGTCATGTCCAGGTTCAAAAATTTTAGATTTTTCAAATCAAAAAAATAGTGAAGAAGAAAAAGGCAAGAGAATTTCACAACTTAGACAATGGCCAATTCAACTTCATCTGATTTCATCAAATGCGCCCTATTTCATTAGAAAAGATGTTTTGCTTGCTGCAGATTGTACTGCCTTCTCCATAGGCGATTTTCATAAAGACTTTCTGAAAGGTAAGGCTTTAGCCATAGCTTGTCCAAAACTTGATTCTGATAGGGACATTTACGTTGAAAAAATTAAAAAAATGATAGACGAAGCAAAGATAAATACACTTACAGTAATGGTCATGGAAGTACCTTGTTGTTCAGGCCTTCTTCAAATAGCTAAGAAAGCTTTGGATAGCTCAATTCGGAAAATACCAATAAAGCATATCGTCGTTGGAATAAAAGGAGATATATTAAAGGAGGAATGGATATAATGGAAAAAGGATTCTGGAAAGATTTAAATGAAAATATGCAATTTCCTAAAGAAGGAATTTTTAGTACTGTTTTGGTAAAATCAAATACATACAACTACACTTTGATGTGCCTTACGGCTGGCACAAATATAGATACACATACTTCAACTAAAGCAGGCGTTGTTCAAGTTCTGAATGGAACTGGAACATTTAAACTAGTTGATGACGAGATTGAAATGAAGCAAGGAGTTTTTATTTTTGTACCTAAAAACGCTCCACATTCTCTTTCAGCTAAAGAAAATTTAGCAATACTTCTGTGTTTAACCGAATGATTTTTTCTCTTTCTTGGGGAAAAATATTTATAAAAAAAAACAAAAATAGGATTTGGTGACAAAAATGGAAAACGATAGAATATCTCATCATGAATCTATTAAAAAAATGTATAAAAAGCTTAAAGATGACAATATAACAAACATTTGGGACAGATATGAAGCCCAAGGGTTTGGAGGAGACCCAGATAAAAGATGTCCTTTTTGCCAAGGAGGAGTAAGATGCGATCTGTGCTCAAATGGACCGTGTCGCTCTGATGCACCCACAGATAAAAGAGGTGTTTGTGGAATAAGTGCCGATGGAATGGCTATGAGAATGATGCTTTTGAGAAACGTTTTGGGAACTTCTACTTATCATTATCATGCCGAACAAACAATAAAAACTTTAAGAGCAACTGCAAATGGTGAAACTCCTTTTCAGATAAAAGAACCAGAAAAATTAAAGTCTTTTGCTAAAAGATTAGGGTTGGATACAAATGGAGATCTCAAAGAAATCGCTTTGAATTTTTGTGATTTTGTCGAAGAA
>PWMA01000142.1 GCA_003558335.1 Candidatus Methanofastidiosia archaeon
AGTGAGCTTTGATTACTTACAATAAAAAACCTTGTAAAGTTAAGTTTTTCATCCTGTACTCCTTTTTTCAATATCTTTAGGTCGTAAAGTTCTGCAGCAAATTCAGATATAAGTGCAGCATATTTAACATCTTTTTTGTTAGAAAGTTCAATTGCAGATATTGCATTTGATGAAGTTTCGTGTATTTCAACGTTTGGCATATAGTTTCTAATAAACTTTTCACATTGGGACAAAGTAAGATTATGAGAATACAATACCTCTATATCTTCCAAATCACCCCAACATGCAAGATTGTGCTGGATAGGAAGTAGATATTCTTTGCTAATCTTTAAGTTAAATTCCATAAGGCTATCAAGAGTTTGAGAAACACCACCTACAAGAGAATTCTCAACTGGAACAACACCACCCTCACATTCGCTGTCCTTAACAGCATTGAAAACATCCCATATGCTTCTTTTGAATACTATATCTTCTGCCCCTATGAGTAAAGACGTTTCGTGGCTAAAGGTCCCCTTTGGACCAAGAGTAGATACCTTCATTCGTCCACCATCCTTTTAATCAACATATCACTCTCCTTCTCAGCTCTTTCAGTGAAATCTCCCAAATATTCTGATGCATCTTCAAAGAACTTTATAAATCCTTCTCGATCTTTTTCTTCAATCTTCTTAAAAAGATCTTCAGCCGATCTAAGGTATTGGGACAATACATCAATTGTTTTTGGATTTAAAAGAGATATGTCTGCATAGAGTTCTGGCTGCTGATTTAAAATTCTGCCTGCCATATCCAGTGTCAATCTATATACTGGACTTGTACATCCAAGGCTTTTTTTTATGTCAAAATTCAAGTCCTTTAGACAATGGCAAAGTACTATGGCAGAAAAATGTGTTAAGCCTTGAATTACTGCCATCAATTGATCATGAGTTTCAGGTGACATCTCGACAAGGTTTGCACCCTTTTTTTCCAAAGTTAGAATTATTTTTTGGTATAGTTCTTTGTTAGTTATTCTCTCAGGGCATATTACAATCGTTTGTCCTTTTATAGACCCTATAGAGGGGGCAAATAAAGGATGCATTCCAAGGACGTCCGCCTTAGAATTTAACATTTCTTTAGTTTGTTGAACTTTTAGAGACGTTAGATCAAGGAAAAGTTTTTCTTTATCTAAATAAGGATTAATTTCCTTTATGACTTCCAAAGTAGATTCAATTGGAACAGATAAAACTATAACATCGCTTTTTTTTACTAAATCTTCTTTAGAAAGGGAAGTAGATCTAGAGGATACAAGAACTTGAAAATTTTCCTCTTCGAATATTTCTCGAAATAGCTTACCGAGTTTCCCAGTGCCACCAATTATACCGACTGTGATCACTTTATTCCTCCTAAAGCTCTTTGAATAAGTAAATGGTCTAAGATAGTAATTAAAACCATAGCCTCACATACAGGATTGATTCTAGGTATGGCACATGGATCATGCCTTCCTTTAACTGAAATTGGTCTTTCAACTCCTTTAACATCAACAGTTTTTTGTTCCTTTGATATTGAGGGTATTGGTTTTACTGCAACTCTTACTATAATATCCTCTCCACTTGATATTCCGCCTAGTATTCCTCCAGCTCTATTGGTCACAAAACCTTTGTCATCCATCTGGTCATTGCTTTGTGATCCTCGTTCTTTTGTAAGATTAAAACCTCTGCCAAACTCTACACCTTTGACAGCGCCTATTGAAAGAAGAGCTTTTCCAATATCTGCTTCAAGTTTATCAAAGACAGGTTCACCAATTCCAGGGGGCGCATTTTTAATAACAATCTCAATTACACCGCCCACAGACTCCCCATTGTTCTTTGCGTCCACAATCTCGTTTACCATTTGCTTAGATGTGTTTTCATCAGGACACCATAATCTATTTTTAACTATGTTGTCCCTTCTTAGATTTTCATAGTCTACTTCTAGCAATTCTATACTGCCTATGCTTTTT
Source organism: Candidatus Methanofastidiosia archaeon (assembly GCA_003558335.1). Lineage (GTDB taxonomy): Archaea > Methanobacteriota_B > Thermococci > Methanofastidiosales > Methanofastidiosaceae > Methanofastidiosum. The sequence continues at coordinate 1,973 of PWMA01000142.1, forward strand.
GTATATGAAAAAATATCAAATCCTTTAATCTCTTTTTCTAATATCTTTTTTGCAACTGCGCCGGCCATAACTCTTGAAACGGTCTCTCTAGCTGAAGCTCTGCCCCCGCCTCTGTGATCATACAATCCATACTTTTTGAAATAAGTGTAATCGGCATGTCCTGGTCTGAATATGCCTTTAATATTTTCATATGAAGAAGAGTCCACATCTTTGTTATATACAATAATTGAAATGGGTGTTCCAAGCGTCTTTCCTTGAAAAACACCTGATAAAATTTCACATTTGTCCTCTTCCTTCCGGGACGTAGAAAGTTTATCATCTTTTGGTTTTCTAAGAAATAACTCTTTATCGATATCTTCTTCAGAAATTTCTATATTGGAAGGGCATCCATCAATAATAACCCCCATGGCCTTTCCATGAGATTCACCCCAAGTGGTAACTCTAAATATTCTTCCATAAGTATTTCCGCTCATTTTAGTAAACTCCTCTCCTCAAGCTCAAACATTATCTTATCACACACGTTATCAACTTTTAGGCCGGTCGTATCTACTATTATTGATGCTATTTTTTCATAAGTTGGCATCCTTTTTTCAATAATCTCTCTAATTTCAGAATGTGTATCTTCAGATGTTAAAGGTGGCCTTGAATTGTCTTTTGCCATTCTGCTTTCCATTGTTTTAATGTCAGCCTTTAGTAAAACTAAGAAAGCATCTTTTAATAAATCAACGTTTTCAGTATCCATTAACGCCCCACCTCCAACTGAGATAACTGCGTTATTTTCTTTGGATACATCCTTTATTACCTCTTTCTCCTTTTTTCTAAAATAATCCCAGCCTCTATCACTGACAATTTCTGGAATGCTTTTTGACTCTCTTTTTTCTATCAATCTGTCAGTATCAAAGAATATTTTATCGGTTATGTCAGACAACTTAGTTCCAACTGAGGTCTTCCCGACACATCTAAGTCCAAAAAGCACTATATTCAATTAAACCCTCCGGTTGCATTTGAAAAATCTTTCCAAAAGCCAGGATAAGATTTTGAAACACAGTCAGGATCACGGATTTTTATTCCCTCAATGAAAAGTCCAGCAACGGCAAATGACATTGCCATTCGATGATCTTTATAGGTTTCAATTTCAGCGCCAGATAGCTTACCAGGAGATATTATCATATAATCTTTTCCTTCTTCAACACTGCATCCAATCTTTTTAAGCTCATTTGAAACTGCAGAGAGTCTATCAGTTTCTTTGTATCTTAATGTTTCAATATTATATATTTTTGTTTGTCCTTTAGCAAAGGCTGAAACAACAGCAAGAGTTGGAACAATATCTGGAGATTTTTTCATATCTATCTCTATTCCTTTAAGAGTACCGCCCTTCAAGGCCAATAAGTTCTGAGACCAACTGATCTCACACCCCATCTTTTCGAGTATATCTGTAAAAATTTTATCTGCTTGTTTAGAGTTTCTATTTAGATTTTCAATCGTTACTTTAAAACCTCCAATGGCCGCCATCGCCATGAAGTAAGAACTATTGGAAAAATCTCCTTCAACGGTATAATTTTGTCCGATATATTTCGATTCAGAAATAAAAAATTCTGAAAAATCCTTTCTTTGAACCTCAACCTTAAACTTTTCCATCACATCTATCGTCATCTCAACATAAGGACTTGATGGAACTTGTCCTTTGACATTGATCTTCATGTTAGATTTTGAGTAGGGAGAAATCAAAAGCAAAGCGCTTAAGTACTGACTACTTTCTCGTGCCTCAAGGCTAGTTTCTCCACCAAAAAAACCTTTTGAAGAGATTGTTACTGGAGGACATCCTTTGTTTGATTTAATGTCAACGCCAAGTTTTTTTAGTGAGTCTTCAAGACCTTTAACAGGTCTTTTTCTTACCTCTTGATCGCCATCAATTATAACTTTTCCATCTACAAGAGACGATACCGCCATAAGAAATCTAAGTGTTGTTCCAGAGTTTCCAATGTATAGGGAGGATTTAGGAGATTTTAAATTCCCTCCTGTCCCCTCCACATTGAAATAGATTTTGTCTTTTTCTGTTTCTTGTTTTAAATTTGCGCCCAGTTGTTTTAAGCAGTTTACGGTGTAAAGGGTATCATCTGAAAGAAGTGGATCTAAAATTTTTGATTTTCCCTCTGAAAGACAAGCGGCAATAAGTGCTCTGTGAGTATAACTTTTTGAAGGAGGCGCTTTTAATCTAATATCTGAGATTTTTCCAATAGATTTAATTTCCTTTATTTTCATTTAATTCTTCCCTAAGCTTTAATGCATTCATAGAGTATTCTTCCATTTTCTCATGTGCTGGTTTTATTCCAGTCCAAAGTTCAAATTGCGCCATTGCCTGGCCTATGTACATATCAAGACCATTTGCAATCTTTGCCCCTCTTTCCTTTGACATACTTAATAGTTTAGTATTAATCGGACTGTAAACAGCGTCGAATACCGTTATGTCTGAAAGATCTTTTGAAAAAAATGATTCTTCCATAGGGCAGCTATCATTATGAGGGACCATCCCAACTTTAGTAGCATTGACAAGAATATCAAAATCTATATTGTTTCTATCACTCCAAGAAACTACATCTGCATCAACTTTCTTTGAAAGCTCTAATGCCTTTTTTTCGTTTCTGTTTGAAATAATTGTTTCACCTTTTCTATTTGCTATCCCAAAAGCGATTGCTTTTCCAGTGCCACCGGCGCCAAGTATTAATACCTTCTTACCTTTTATTGAAGAAACTTTCTCAATTGAATAAACTGCCCCAATCCAATCGGTATTTGTTCCAAAAATCCCTTCATTTGTTTTTTTTATTGTGTTTACAGCGCCTATTTTAGTGGCCATTGGATCTATCTTATCAAGGTAAGGCATAATCTTTTCTTTAAATGGCATAGTTATACAAAGCCCTTTGAACTGATCCTTAAATGAATCTAAAAATCTTCCCAAATCATCTACTAAAAAATTCAGATAAATTGCATCTAGATTATGATATGACAATAATTTATTATGAACGTAATACCCTATACTTTCCTTAACAGGATTTCCAATGAGGCCATATATCTCAAAGTCATTTTTAATTGAGTTGGCCCTGTAAACATCATTTAATATCTCTATTGGTATCTGGCCTGGAGCAGTTTTTCCAGCCCGTTTCAATGGCGCATATGTTGTGTAGCTGCCCCAAGAGTTACAGAGGATCCTACTTATCTCGCCTTTTTCCCCCATAAGAAATGAAATTATTTTTTTGTTATTATTAGAAAGAGATGATAACAGATCCTTAATTTTTAAGTTGTCAGTTATATCGTTCGCATATGTAACAACTTTGATTATGTCACTGTTAGCTTCCTTCATTTTAAGGGCCATTTCTTTCAAATTATTAGGAGTTTTGTCAAAGAGATGATAAGATCGGATTATATTTGTTTTGGAACTAAACTCTCTTTTTTTAAAGATCAGTTCTTGAAATAGATCATTTGAAGAAGCCTCTATATCAACAAATCCAAATCCAAGTTTGATTGCATCAATAAGAGGGGAAATTCTATCCTTTTCGCTACCTTCAAATTTTCCACCTTCGTCTTTTTTTCTATTTGTTACAATTACTCTTTTTATGTCAAAATTATTACAGATATCTAAAAGATTTAAATCATCTGCCAAATCTACTCTTATCTCAGCTAGATCGCCTTTTTTTAAGGCCTCTTCTAAAAGGATTGTTAACTCTTTTTGAGATGAAGGTATAATAGAAGCAGTAATCATGAAAATCCCGCCTCAACTAAAGATTCTTTTACAATGTGATCATCTACCTTTATACCGTAGACTCCAAAACCTATGCCTTTTATCAAAGAGTACTCAACAGAGCCTTTTTTTGCTTTTTTGTCCAAAGTAGTTTTTTTTATTATTTCATCTGCTGAAGCTTTGAAAGTCGTTTCGAGAAGTTTTGATTTTTTAAGAAGGGCAAGTATTCTTTCTCTTTCTCTTGAATCCAAAAAACTAATTTTTTCAGAAATCAGAGCTTCGACTGCCATCCCCATACCAACAGCCCTGCCATGATTTATTTCAAAGTTTGAAAGTATTTCAATTGAGTGGCCGATTGTGTGTCCAAAGTTCAATATTTTTCTAAGCCCACCCTCTTTTTCATCTTTTTCAACAACTTTTGCTTTAACTTTAAGAGAGGAAATGATTACCTTTTCAATGTACCCTTTTTCAAGATTTAGTACCTTATCTATATTATCTTCTAGGTATCTGAAAAGCTCATCGTCTTTGATAATAGAAGCTTTTATAATTTCTGCGAGTCCATTTATTATCTCTTCACCAGGTAGCGTCTTTAGAAGTTCTATATCGATATAGACTTTATTTGGTTGATAAAAAGAGCCTATCAAATTTTTTCCTGAAGGATGATCTATCCCGACTTTGCCTCCTATGCTGATATCAACTTGGGATAGAACCGTTGTTGGGATCTGTATGAAGGGTACACCTCTCATGTAAGTTGCTGCTACAAATCCTGCGAGATCTCCTGTTACGCCTCCTCCAAAAGCTATGATTAATGTATCTCTTCCTAAGCCAAGTTCAAATAATCTGTCTTCAATTTCTTCTTTTGTTTTCCTATTTTTTGATTCTTCGCCTGCTTTAAAGGA
>PWMA01000048.1 GCA_003558335.1 Candidatus Methanofastidiosia archaeon
CTTCAACAATCTGTCGACAATGGAGGAGGTCTCCAATAGGGTGATTTTATGAGATTTAACTGGGAAGATATCCAAAAAAAGAGCTTTTACCAGGCAACTGCAAGAGAAAGAGCTCATGGAATGGTAGACAAGGACACTTTTAGGGAATTCTTAGGCCCAAGAGATAAAATGATAAGCCCACATCTAATATTACTAGGGGAAGCAGTTGAATTCGACGATGGAATTACAGTTGGTGTTGGTAAGATAAATAAACATCCTGTATTTATAGTATCGCAAGAAGGAAAGTTTGTAGGTGGAGCTCTTGGAGAAGTAAATGGAGCAAAAATGGCATATACTATAAAACTTGCTCTTGAAACTTACGAAAGAATGGAGGAAAAGTACGGGGAAGTGCCTGACGATAGAAAACCAATATGCATAGTTTCATTTGACTCTGGAGGAGTTAGACTTCATGAAGCAAACGCTGGACTTTTAATGCACTCTGAATCAATGGAAATCATCTGGAAGCTTCAAAACAAAGTTCCATACATTGCATTAACAGGAAGCACCCTAGGTGCATACGGCGCTCAAGGTTTTGTCTGCTTAAGTGCTGACATTGTTATAGCAAATGACTTTGGTAGAATCGGACTTACTGGGCCAGAAGTTATACAACAAGAAGTTGGAAAAGATGAATTTGATGCCTCAGACAGAGCTTTAATATGGCGGACTATGGGCGCAAGGTCAAAATATATTCTTGGAGACGTTGATTATTTGGTAAAAGATACAATTGGTGACTTTAGAGACACAATCGTCAATATCGTTGATGAGCCTATGAATAAAATTTCAAAGACAAGAAAAGTAGGTTCCCCAAAACTTGTTGAAGAAAATCTTGAGGTAGTAAAACTCGCCGCTGAAAAGAAAATTAGCGATTCAAAAGATCTATGGGAACTATACGGAAATGAAGACGTTGACAAGATGCCAGATATGCCACAAGAAAAGTTTCTTTCAGTTGTTAAAAGAAGACCAAGGAGAGGGATTTAAATGGTTCAATCATTAATTGGTAAAACAGAAGAAGCCATCGAGATGATATTTGACAAAGACACCTTTCAAGAGAATGTCATTGGAACTACTAACTTAGACAAAGAACTTGCTCCTCCTGTGATGGTGGGCCAGGCAATGCTAGATGGAGAGGTATGTTCAGTTTTAGCCAATAACTCAAAAAGACCTAATCCAAGATTTAGAGTTGTTTACAGTGGTATTTTGGGCATGGAAGAAGCCTACAAATTCTCTCAAGCAATATATGCTACAATTGACGCCGATAAAGATAGGTCTAAAGACAAGAAAAGACCAATAATTCTATTGATCGATACACCAGGTAACAGCCCTGGAAAAGTAGAGGAAATAGTTGGCATGACAAAAGGAACAGCATCTTATCAATTTGCTCTAGAAGATGCAAGACACGCAGGACACCCTGTAATTGGAATGATCATTGGAAGGGCCGTAAGTGGTGGATTTTTATGTCACGGCCTTCTTTCAGATAGAATTCTTTCTCTTCCTCAAGACTATGGAACAATTGTTCACGTCATGCCTACAACAAGTATAGCTGTCATTACAAAAATACCTCTTGAAAGATTGAACGAACTCGTCAAAACTAACCCAGTATTCGCTTCAGGAGCTAAATACTTCTACGATCTTGGTGGAATTGACGACATGGTAGAAACTCCAGAGGATATGAAAAAAGCAATTAAAGAAAATATAGAAGAAGTCAGAGAACTTAAATCCCAAGGCAAAGACGACCAACTTGGAAGCTGGTATAGAGGAGAAGTTGGTGCAAAAAGAGGTGGCAGAGTCAAGAGAATGGAAGCCATCAAAAAAATGCACGAAGAATACGAAAAAATAATACCTGAAATGCTTTAAAAATATCCTTTATTTTATTTTTATTTTGTGAGGGGGTAATAATGGAAAAAAAAACAAATACGTATTTTGAAGAACTAAAAGAGAGTGTTAACAACTTTTCTACTGCGCCTGCTTTTGATGATATGAAACGTAGAACACTTGCAGATAAGGGAATAAATGGTCCCACTGCAGCACATGTTATAGAGGAGATACATACTCCTCTAAACTATGCATACATTACTTTCACGACTGGGACAACTGCTTGGCAAAACATAGTTGGTATAACTCCAAATGAAAGAGAATATAGAAAAAATGTAGGCAAAAACGCATTAAAAATGGCAGGAGTAAAAGAAGGTCACAAAGTAATGTTTTGCTATCCTCCTTTGCTAAACGCCATAACAAGAAAGGCTTTGGAAGAGATGGGGGTTACTTGGACATTTTTAACAAAGTCCTCAAGAGACTCCTTCTTGATGGACTTATATTATAAAGAACCTACTGTAATATTTGGAGAATCCTCTTTCTTAAAAATAGCTCTAAAAGATGCTGTTAATTTGGACGTAGCTGATGATCTTCCAAAAGTTGACATAGTAAATTGTATAGGAACTCCTCTTGATTTAGAAGCAGTTGATACAATCAAGGATATCTTGGGTGCTAGAGTCAATGACATATATGGAACTCAAGAGTTTGGCTGGATTGTAATGAATGGAAATCCGGTGAGAGAAGATATTGATTTTGTAAGATCCGACGTAGGGCATGACTTTAAAGAATCTGTTGTAGGGGGACTTCCAACAGGGGATAGCTTTCCAGTTGTAGATTCCGGTCATGCACTTGATAAAAATGGGAAAGTAATAACCTATATGAGAGCCAGAACACAACCTGATTACGAAATATACGTTAGAGAAACAACATTAAGTGCAAAACAAACCATTGAAAGAGCATGCAGAAGTATTTTAAGAATTAAATCCAAAGTAGCTAAAGTTCCCGATGATGTTGTACTCAGCTCCGATAAAACGGTCTTAGAATTAAAACCTTCAATCGTTCCAAAAGACTATGAGGAAAACAACGAGCCAATAATTATAGAAGGCCCCGTTAAAACAAAGATGTTTGATTTACTTGTCCAAGCGCAGCTTGACTATCAAACTTTAAGCGTCAAAGATCCGTGTTGGGTTAAGGAAAGGTAAACTACATCATGATTTTTCAAAGACATGATCTAGTATTTGCAGAATGGAAACAGATAGACACTTCAAATATTCAAAATGATAGTTTTAGAAAGCTTTTACATGATAATCTTCTTCCCGGCATCGTAAGAAGAGAAGAAACTGATAACTCTCAAGGAAATAACTATTACACTCAAGATGAAAAGGTATTCGTTGGGTTTGTATACCCCTATACTATAGAAGGTAGAAGACTTAGATTTGCTTCGTCTGTTTTTGGAAATAAAATCCTAAAACTAATAACGCCTTATGAAGTTCCTAATTATAGTTATGAACCTAGAACACCAGCTTTATCCGCACTTGCTTTGATAAAAGATCATTTTGAAATAGGGGTATGGGGATCAACTTCTCTAGAGATAGTAACAGGAATGCACTATACGCATGATATGTCAGACTTGGATCTATTAGTTAAGAACTATAGTCACGAAGAACTTGTTAAACTTTTGTCCTTATGTAAAAAAATAGAGTCTGAAATGGAAATTAAAATTGATGTAGAGGTAAATCTTAAATCCGGATACGGCATAAACCTTAAAGAGTATGCATCTGAAAACGATACACTACTGGGTAAAGGATTAAGAGATGTTATATTGATTGACAGAATGGGCATTGAGGCATGTTTATGAAAAAAGTTGACATATTGGGGGAACTTGCAACCAGAAGTATTCTGCTTGAAGTATCAACTCACCCTAAACCAGGGCTGGTAACGCCTTTCTCTTCTGGGTCCCATAGAGATATGGACTTCTCACTTTTCTTGAAAAGTACAGCTGTGTTAAGTCAAGGATTTAAAGAAGTGTCCCATTTTGGTTACAATTATAAAGGAGATTTAAATAAAATGCTTCCTCCTTTGAGAAAGCTTGGATTAAAAGTTGAAGAAAGAATGTTTGATGTAACTAATGGGGTAAATACCCAAAAAGGCCTCATATTTCTTTTTTACCTATTACTCGGGGCATCAGGATATCTTTTAAAAAAAAGGAGAATATCTCCTCAAAATGTTTCACTTTCAGTTTCAAAAATAACTGCAGGAATAACTAAAAAAGAACTTGATTCTATAAATAAAAGAAAAAAAGATCTTTCAAAAGGCCAAAGCTCATTCACAAAACACGGCATTACAGGAATCAGAGGCGAAGTTGAAAAAGGCTTACCTACAGTAATGCAAACAGGCCTCCCAGAATTTAATAAAGCATATGAAAAAACTCAAAATCTAAATAAATCATCTCTGCATGCACTCATTGCTATAATCTCCATGGCTGAAGATACAAACATCATCTCAAGAAATGGCATTGAAACATATTACGACGTTCAAAAAAAAGCAGATGAAATCATTAAAGTAGGAGGAGTTTTAACCGCCGCAGGAATGACAAAAATATTAGACCTTGAAATGGAATTTCTAAAGAAAAATATTAGCCCAGGAGGATCTGCAGATCTTTTGAGCGCAACATTGTTTTTACACTTCCTTGATAAAGAGATATGAGGTATTTTATGGAATTAACACCATTTCAAACTTTTATAGTAGCAATCGTATTGCGGATTTCTATACCTATAATCTTACTTGTTGGAGTTCTTTATTTTTACAAAAATAAGACGAAAAAAGGGAAATAAATTTAGACTTTTTTATATTAAATAGAAACTATTTTAAGCTCTAGATTATACTTAACACTATGAACTATCTAACTCTTTTAGGATGCCTTTGCGTTGGATCGGGTTTATCCATTCTCTATTATAGAATTACAAATGCTATATACTTCAATTTCATCAATATAATTATATTGGCAGTAACTATTGGGGTTGGAGTATATTTTATTTCTAAGGGCAGAGAACTAAAAAATAATAATCCAAATACTTAAAAAATTGAAATTAAAACTAATTAGAACTTGTGAGTACCTGTATGGTAGTACTCTTAAATCAATCTTGAAAATTTCTACTTTTTAATCACATTTTAGTTTGGGAATCAGACTGTTTTAATCTTTCAACTTCATCCCAAAGCTTTCGACTTTGTCCTTTTTTTGGAGTTTCATATTTTATTTCATGTGGAATAGATTTACCTTTTTCATCAACGGTTACAAATGTAACAAATCCATCGACAAGCTGCTTTTCGCTAACTCTATCATAGATTTTTGTATATATTGTAAGACTTGTTATTCCAACATGAGCCAATACTGATTCAATTTCAAGGATATCTCCATTGTTACCAGGTTTAATAAACTTCATACCATGAATTTTGATACAGACAATTTTTGAAGGATCACCATAAACTCTTGAGGCTTCAATAAAAGAACTTTCAACAAACCACAGGGCAGTAACGCCAGCAAAAAGAGTGTCATGATGATTTAAATTTTCAGGTCTAACAAGTTTTGATATTTTTGTAGAATTTGAAACTTTCATAAAAATCAACCTTAAGGTGGGGACACAGGGATTTGAACCCTGATCCATGGATTTCCCCATCAACTCCAGAATTTCTTCATCGGCAAAAGCCATCAGATATATCTTTCATCCGGAAAGGATTCTGGAGTCCATGATGATGGCCTGGTTACACCATGTCCCCTTTTCTAAGCCGGGGGAGGGATTTGAACCCTCGTAATCGGATCTGCAGTCCGAGGCCGAGCCTCTCGACAACCCCGGCATAATCAAGATAGCTTTTAATTATTTTATAAAACTTTCGTTAAATAATTTTCAGAATAAGAAATCAAATCATCTAAGGATATTTTATCCTCCTTTCCGGATTTTAAGCTACGTAAGGTCACTTTGCCTTCTTTTAAGTCTCTTTCTCCAACTATTAATAGGAATTTTGCACCCAACTTGTTGGCATATTTAATTTGATTTGAAAGATTTCGGTTCATAATATCAAAATCAACTTTAAATCCTTTGTGTCGTAGGCTAGAACAAATCTTATTCACTTCCTTCTCAACACTTCCAATAGTTGCAATAAAAATGTCTAACTCTACTTTTTCTTCAGGCCATATTCCCTTTCTTTTCATCATAAGCTCTAAAACAGCATCTCCCATTCCAAATCCAACGGCAGGTATAGAGTCTCCTCCAAAAAGCTCTGCAAGATTGTCGTATCTGCCTCCTCCAAAAAGTGCCCTATACTCCCTTTTTCTATCATGCACTTCAAATACCATACCAGTGTAGTAGTCAAGACCTCTGACAATTGAAGGATCGAAAGTAATAAACTTTTCAAAGCCAATATCTCTAAGGTTTTCTGCTATTCTTTTTAACGATTCTATAACTTTTGATATGTTTTTGTCTTTGTATTTCTGCGATATATTTTCAATAGATTTTAGAAAATTACCCTTTGTATCAAGAAAATCAATTATTTCATTAATCTGGTAATCGTTTAAATTTATTTGAGCTAACATTTCTTTAAACTCTTTTTCTTTTACCTTTTCCCTCTTGTCAATAATCTTAAGAACGTCTTGGTAATTTTCTATCTCTAGATTTAATAGAAATTCTTGA
>PWMA01000029.1 GCA_003558335.1 Candidatus Methanofastidiosia archaeon
GAAGCAAGTACGGGTGACGATATTGATGGAGATTTCACCATACGAGGATTTAATAATGCACCTAAAATCCTTGCCTTTCAAGGTCCTACCGAGCGAGGTAATTTTACCCTCACACCTCAAGAAGAATATTATATGTCCATTACAGTTGAAGATGAAGATGGATTGTCTGACTTAAAAGCAGTAGAACTCAGATTCTATTATGCGGTCACCCCCTCTGCAGTCGGAACTCAACCGAATGAATTTTCAGATTTAGAAGATATATTTGGCGGTGGCTTCGGTTCTGGAGGATTTGGAGATTCAATATTTGATATATTTTTTGGTTCATCCGGACAAAGATCTAGTTATAGACCCCATAGAGGTAGAGATTTAAAAACTAGTATAGTCATAACTCTTGAAGATGCTTACACCGGTACTAAAAAGTCTCTCAAAATGACCAAGGGGTTAAAATGTTCAGATTGCCAAGGAACAGGATCTAAAGGAGGATCTCCTCCAAAAGTTTGTTCTAACTGTAGAGGTACAGGTAAGGTACAAGCTAGAAGAGATACTTTTTTTGGAACTTTTGCTACAGTAACCGCCTGCAATACTTGTAGGGGAAGGGGTAAAGTAATTGTCGAAAAATGTTTAAAATGCGACGGAAGTGGAACTGTACGAGGAGAGAAAACTATTAGTTTAGACATTCCTAAAGGGGTTGAAGATGGGACCACTCTAAGAGTGTCTCAAGAAGGAGAAATGGGAACAGAAGGAGGCCCTCCAGGGGATCTATATGTTGAAATTAGAATAACTCCACATAATATTTTTAAGAGAGAGGGTGCGGATTTAATATATAATCAAACAATTGGAATATCTCAAGCGACACTTGGATGCTCTCAATCAATACCTACAATAGATGGCAAAGCAAAGGTAAAAGTTCCTCCTGGAACTCAACCGGAAACTGTATTGAGGTTAAAAGGCAAAGGCATGCCTAAACTAAGAGGATTTGGAACTGGAGATTTGTTAGTTAAAATAAAAGTTGAAATACCAAAAAATCTATCTTCAGAAGAAAAAGAGTTATTGAAAAGATATGCAGAATTAAGAGGAGAAGTTATCAATTAAGGACTTGATAATGTTTTTATTTATAATAATGCTGCAAAGATTAATAACTTTTAAATAGATTGTAAGCCATCTGAAATATAATCATAGATGATAATAACTTATAAATAGCAATGAAAAAATATCTATATGTGAGGATAGTTTTATGACTTATCTTAGAGAAAACATTGGACCTGATGGAAAAAAAACGAGCCCTAAATTGTTAGAAGGATTGAAAAATTTTATCATAGATATAGATGGAGTAATATGTGATGATATTCCAAATGAAGAACCCGAGAGAATGGCATACGCAAAAGAGATTCCAAATGCAAAGAATACCATAAATAAATGGTATGAAGAAGGACATGTGATAACTTTTTTTACTTCAAGAACTGAATATGAAAAAGATGTAACGATTAAATGGCTAGAAAACCATGAATTTAAATATCATAATATTATATTTGGCAAACCAAGAGGTGGAAATTATCACTACATAGATGATAAAGATATAAGGGCTACAAGATTTGAAGGTAAATTTGGAGAATTTACCAAAAAGAGCAAAGAAATTCAAGTTTTTGAATAATTTTTTATACCCTATAACTTCATGATTAATATGGATAATTCACTCCACTCTCAAAAAAGTTCTTCTTTAAAAATCTACAATAGTTTTACAAAGAAACTAGAAGAACTAGAAATAGAATCTAACAAAGAATTAAAAATGTTTACTTGTGGGCCGTCTATTTATAAAAAACCTCACATTGGAAACTATCGAACTTTTTTATTTGAAGATATACTACACAGATATTTGGAATATTTGGGATACAAAGTACTAAGAACTATGAACTTTACTGATATCGAAGATAAGGCTATTGAAGAGGCCAAAGAAAAAGAAAAAACTGTAAATGAAATAACTAAAGATGTATATAAAATTTTTTTAAATGAAATTGTTATTCTAAATATAAAACCTCCAACTTATTATTTAAGATCATCTGAAACAGTTGATGAAGCGATAAATATAATTAAAAAATTATTAAAAAAGGGTCATGCATATTATTACAAAAAAAATATATATTTCGATCCTCTGACTTTCAATGGTTTTGGAAAACTCTATGGGCTCGATATGAGCAAATGGCCAAAAAAGAAGATTAGATTTAAAAAAGATAATTACCCCTACAACAAATGGAACATGGGAGATTTTATTCTTTGGCATTCTTGTGAAGATGAAAGCTATCCTTGTTGGGACTCAGATATAGGAAGGGGGTGGCCAGCTTGGAATGTACAAGATCCTGCAATTATCCTAAAGTCTTTAGGAAAGAAAGTAGATATTTGTTGTGGAGGACTTGATAATCTCACTATGCACCATGACTACAACATAGCAATAATGGAAAGTTTTACTGGAGAAAATTTTTGTCCTTATTGGCTACACAGCCATCACTTATTTGTAGATGGAAGAAAAATGTCAAAAAGGAAAAATAATATTATTTATATTGATACTCTTATTAGTAAAGGGTACTCGCCTACTGAAATAAGATTTTTTTTAATATACTCTAGATATCGTGAAAAAATGAACTTCACCTTTAATAAATTAGATAAAGTATCTAACAAACTACATAATATTAAAAAAATGTCTAACTATTTAATAGAAATAAAAAACAACAATAAATCTTCAGAAGAAACTAAAGATTTAATCCTTCAACTGTTAATATCTTTTGAAAAAAACATGGGAAATAATCTTGATGTAAAAGAAGCTTTTGATAAAGTTTATAAAGTTTTAGAAAAACTATGTTATTTAAAAAAGAGAGGAAAAGTAAGCGATAAAGATTCAGAAAAAATATATAATAATCTTCAAAAGATAGATGATGTTTTAAAAGTAATTTTTAATTAGAAGTGAGAATATGATCAGAAAATCCTTGTTATTAAGAATTTTTGATTCGGCATATATGCAAAGATGGAATGATAAGATTAGACCTCTTGAACTAGTAGAACTTGATAAACAAGGACATAAAATGATAATAGCATACATATTGAGCAAATATGAAGAAAGAAAGGCTGACTTTAATTGGATAGAAATTATAGAAGGTGGCATATTTGAACTTCTTCAAAGAATTGTTATAACTGATTTGAAACCCACAATCCTTTATGAAATCAAAAAGAATGAAGATAAGTATAAAAAACTAAATAGATGGGTTTTTAAAGAACTAGAACCTGTAATATCTCCTTTGGGCGGAGACTTTTCTGAAAGATTTAAAATGCATTTCGATCAAAGTGATGATACTTTAAATAAAAGAATCCTTAGCGCTTCACATTTCTATGCCACAAGGTGGGAATTCGATATAATTAAACTATTAAATGTTCATGATCATGAAATGTCTTTAATAGAGCGTGACCTTCAACAAAAACAAAATAGATATTATGATCTCGAAGGCATAAAAGCTGGAGCTTATACCAAATATGGTAGATTTATAGGTTTCGCAGGGCAATTAAGGTTTCAATCTAGATGGGCACATGTTCACAGAGTTCCCAAAACTTCAGTATTAGGGCATATGATGTTTGTTGCAATTCTCTCTTATCTTTTCTCTCTAGAATTCAACGCTTGTGAAAAGAGGAGAGTCAATAATTTTTTTACAGGACTTTTTCATGATTTACCTGAAGTATTAACTAGAGATATACACTCTCCTTTAAAAAGATCCGTGGAAGGCTTAGATGAATTAATTAAAGGGTATGAAAAAGAACAAATGGATGAAAAAATATATCCTCTGATACCTAAAGAATGGTATCAAGAGCTTAAAATGTTCACAGAAAATGAATTTGAAAATACAATAAATATTGGGGGTAAATCAAAAATAATAGAAGGGGACATTGATTTAGAGCATAACAGTGATGAATATAACCCGCGAGACGGTAAACTAGTTAAATCTATTGATAAAATTTCTGCATTTATAGAGGCATACGAAGCTATAAAAAATGGTAGCGCTAGTCCGGAATTACATAAAGCAAGATGGTCTTTAAAATTTGAATCAGAAAAAAATCCAATTAATTCTAGAATAAATTTTGGCGAAATATATGCTGATTTTGATTAGGTGTTTTTATGAATAAAATATTATCTTGGAATGTGAATGGGCTACGTTCAATAGCGAAAAAAGGATTTTTAGATTTTCTTAAAATTTATAATCCAGATATACTATGTATACAAGAAACAAAAGCTAGAGAGGAAGATATACCAAATGAATTAAAAGAAATCTCTAACTATTATGGCTATTTTTCTTCAGCAGAAAAAAAGGGTTATAGCGGTGTAGGAGTATACACTAAAGAAAAACCATTATCTGTAATCACTAGATTTGGGGTAGATGAATATGATAATGAAGGAAGAGCATTAATACTTGAGTATAATCAATTCTTACTATTTAATATATATTTTCCCAATGGAAAAATGTCAAATGAGAGATTATTATATAAAATGGGTTTTTATGAAATGTTCTTACAATATGTTAAAAACTTATTAATCCAGGGAAAAAAAATAATAATATGCGGAGACTTAAATACAGCTCACAAAGAAATCGACATTGCCAGGCCAAAAGAAAATGAAAAAATATCTGGATTTTTACCTGAAGAGAGAAATTGGATAGATGAGTTCTTAGAAACAGGATTTACAGATACTTTTCGATATTTTAATAAAAATAGAGGAAATTATAGTTGGTGGGATTATAAAAGTAGAGCAAGAGAAAGAAATGTTGGTTGGAGAATTGATTATTTTTTTGTAAGCAACAATCTAATAAATTCATTAAAATCTGCATTTATTCTTAATGAAATACTAGGTTCGGATCATTGTCCGGTTGGTATAGAAATAAGTGATAATCCATAAAATGATAATTTAACAAAGAATCATAAAAATATTATTAGAATAGACTAACTTTTTCATTTACAATATCTTGTGTAACTTGTTTGATATTGTCAAGCCAATCTGAAGCTATATTGCGTATCTCTTTTTGATCTTCTTGTGACAGTTCGTTTTCTGTGGCTATGTCACAGGCCAATGGCTCATTAATAGGTTTGCCAATTTGACTTAAGATTCTAACTTGAGTTTCTCCTGCCCCAGTATTATTATATATATCTCTCGCCATGTATAAAGATAGAACATTATAGAGCTTTCCCACATGGTTCACAGGATTTTTTCCTGCTGCAGCTTCCATCGACATTGGTTTGTATGGGGTAATAATTCCATTTGCTCTGTTGCCTCTTCCCACTGAACCATCGTCTCCATTTTCCATTGAAGATCCAGTAACTGTAAGGAATCCTATATTTCTCTCTAAATCATCAGCAGTATTCAAATAATAATCAACTTCACAGCTTCCAAATTTTTCTTTCAATATTTCTACTATTTGATCTTTAAAAGTTATATAATCTTGCATGTTTTCAATATATTTATCAACTGTAGCTAAAGCAATTGTAATCTTTGTATTGTCTTTTATACGGGCACCCATAACTTTTATGTCTCTACCTATAGCAGGATATTGTTTATTCAAGTTATCAGAATTTAAAAAATTTTCAATATCGTAAACGAGCTGCTCAACTTTGGTAAAAGGATAAAAGGATACTCCAAAAGAAGTATCATTAGAAAAAGGCATTGAATTTTTTCTATCAAAAACGTCTTTTAAGTCGGATGAACCTTCTCCAATAAAAGATTCAATTTTTACCTTCATATTACCCCTAAACAAATCCTTAATATATTTTTCAGTAGCTTCTTTTGCAATTTCATGAATCGGAACTATCTCGTCCCCAATTGTTTTAGTTGCTCTACCTGAAAGAATTATTAAAGGATCCTCTATTATTTCTCCGCCAGAAAATTTAGATATTGCATGTCCACCAACAACCTCTACTTGATCTGTATTGTGATGCATTATAGTCCCAAATTTTTTTAAATAGTATTTTGATAATTCATTACTTACTTTCTGTGCTATTCCATCTGCAACAGAGTCTGGGTGCCCGACACCTTTTCGTTCAACTAGTTCAAATTCACCCTGTCGGATAATTTTTGGAGAAATATATATGTTTTTCATAATAACCACTATATTTAATAATAATTAATATAACATGTGTAAAATTTCCACTTTTGGTAAATTTATAAAACTATCGGATTGAAATAAAGAAATTATTTAACACTATTATATATTTTAATACCAATACATTTTTAATAGTATAAGTTTAATCTAAAAAGAGGGATTATGTGGAACTGGGCGAATCTGAAAATGTAAAACTTAAAGTTGCCAGTGCCAGCCAACAGGATGTTGGCAGAGGCATAGTTAGAATAGATAAAAAGTATCAAGATTTGATAGGAATTAAAAGAGGCGACATTGTTCAAATTCTTGGAAAGCGTAGAACGGCCGCCATTGTAGTTGACTCTTATC
>PWMA01000096.1 GCA_003558335.1 Candidatus Methanofastidiosia archaeon
GCAAGGACGGTAAATTATCGCCTCAAGCTTATTCTCAAATTACTCGTAGAACTCCAACTTTATCTATATCTAAACAAGGCAGAAATCATACCGCCGGTTCAACAGATTTTACTGATACTGTTGCCGCAGAACTGGACGATATTGTAGAATGGAGACTCGTTATAACAAATAGCGGAGCTGCACCTGCACCTAATGTTGAATTTTATGATGTTTTACCGTCTAATATGACAATTGGCGGCATCAGTACAAGTCAATATCCTGCAGCAGGAATTACACCATCAGGTTCAGGAACATCGGCTGATCCATGGAGACATGGTACTTTATCAAACGTTTCTGGAAGTAATACTGCTACTTATTATGTTTGGGGAACTGTAACTGATTGTGATGATCCCAGGAATAATAGGGCATATGTTAGGTACGGATGTGACGACGATTGTAGATTTAGTTATATATCTTCTGCAGCAAGAGCTCTTAGGACTAGGCCCAGCTTTACCATAAATCAACAAATTATTTCTCCTTTTACAGCATGTGGTGGAACTATTATAATTAATGTGACAAATAGATCAGGTTTTCCAACAGCATACGACGTTAAGATAGATTCAGAATTACCTGATGGATTTATTTTCGCCTCAATGAATTTAAACTTAGACTATCCATCAAATGACAGTCTGACAAATCCATTATGGGAATTTGATAAAATATCCGGTGGGGAAACAAAGATAATTAGTTTTAATGTGGTAAATACTATTGATGGCTGCACCATAACTGCCCCCGGAAGGAATAGAGTAAATGTAAATTACAAAGATAGTTGCAGTGAAAATTTTAGTGTTTCAGGCCAAAGTATGGATATAACTCCCGTTAGGGCAATTCTTGATGCTTATAAAACTCCTCAAGTACAAGCTGTGCCACCTGAGGGAGAGGCAACATGGACAATAACTGTTACAAACAATGGGAACTACCCCGCTTTCAATGTTACTGTAACCGATACATTAGACGGTAATTGGAATACTTCAACAATTGTTGCGAGCAATGGTTCTGATGGAGGGGCACCCATAATAAATGGAAATATAGTTACTTGGAATATTGAAGGTCCAATACCTGTTTCTGAGTCTTGGACAGCTGAGCTGTCTGCTAATCTATTGGATGGTGCGGGGACAGCAGAAAATTCTGTTGAAGTAGTTGGTAAATGCCCCAATGGATGCATATATAGTAATTCCCAAGATACAGCAAGAACGATAAACGTCGATGGAATATATAAAGAGTCATCCCAAGAAAAAGCAAGAATCGGTGATGAAGTAACTTTTGATTTAGCAGTTGCTTATACTGGAGTAGGTGCTCAATATGTCAATGTCACAATTATCGATACTTTACCAGAAGGAATAGGGTATATCACTCATTCTTATTCTGATGATCTTGATACAACTCCAGAGTTTATAATAGATGGGCAAGTGCTAACTTGGAAAATTGGGAACCAAAACGGAGTGGATTGGAGTTTTACTGGTCCAAACTATGTAAATATAACGATTACGGGTAAAATTGAAGACATAGACAATAATACCATAGACGTTGTTTTAAAAAATACAGCATCTACTAGCTTTATTCAAGATGGCGTAGAAGGTTATTTTGAGGATGAAGACACGGTAAGAATAATCGAACCCATACTTTCTATAGAAAAGGTTGGGAGTGCACAGGTAGGTTTGCCAGGAGACATAGTGCATTATAATATAATTGTTAAAAATGAAGGAAATAGTTGTGCCTATGATTTAGTAATAGAAGATGAAATACCTTTAGGATTGATTCTTGTTCCTGGCTCTATAAATTCTTTTCCAGCAGCAGATAGTACTTTAGTCATAGGGGATAGTCTAATACAATGGCACTATCAAACATGTCCCAACATTAATATAATTAATCTTGAGTATGATGCCATAATTCCACCTCAAGGAGGAAGTTTCAAAAATACAGTGACAACTGCACAGTATACCTCTGTACCTGGAGAGGTAGATGGACAAAGATTCTATCCTCAGATACTTGATGATTGGAAAGTCGATGCGCCTGGGACACAATTAGACAAGATTACATTAAATACTGAAGTAAATGTTCCTTCTCCAGGAGGAACAGTCTACTTTAAACTTATTATAACAAACAGCGGCGCGATGCCATTGGATCCAGTTAAATTGATTGATAGATTGCCAGACGGTTTAACATACATACCAGGATCTAGTTTTGTGGGAGGATCCCCTTACGAGCCTGATACAATTTCTGGATCTCCTGAAATCATTACATGGAACAATATCGGGGCAATGGATCCAAATGATAAAATAGAAGTAGAGTTTCAAGCTAGCGTTGATCCTGGTAGGACAGGTACATTTGTCAACGAAGCAACAGTTATCGGAACTTCTAGTATAGGTGATGTAACAGATACCGATACATCCCAAGTAGGAGTAAAAGGTCCAGCAATAAATATAACAAAATCAGTCTCACCTCCTTGGGGCAAAGTAGGATTCAATAATGAATATACTTTAAAGATAGCTAATACTGGAGAGGTAATCTTGGACCCAGTTTCCGTTACAGATACTCTTCCGCCAGGACTCACATATGAGAACGTAGCCACCCCTCAACCAGATATAGTTACCTTAAATAACGATGGAACAACTACTCTCGAATGGACCAATATTGGGCCCCTAGATATAGGGGAAATCAAAATTATAACTTACTATGCGAAATTCAATGGACGTGAGAACAGAAGTATAAATTATGTATCCACAGAAGGTGTACCTCCAAACGGATTTGCAGTAAGTGATCAGGATCAAGTTGGAATCCTTAAACAATCGGGAACAGATCCACGTACAACATTAAGAATAATCACAAAAGCGAACATGAATAGATGCGATCTCTGTGTCAACAAAGAGTTTATAGATCAAGCAAGAAACCTATTAATTAATCGAAATATTGAGGTAGTCGAACACGACAATTGCTGCACGCCTGAAAACGTAATAGAAGAGCTAAAGCTTGAGATAGTAAGAAGGGGACTTGATAGTGATCCAAGATATCTGACAGCACTTAACTTGCTAGAAGATGCATTTAGATTATGTCGAGAGGCAGAAGTTGCATACACTAGGACTAACTATAGCTTAGCACACAGATTAACAAGAGAAAAATGTGACGCAATCAATAAAGCAATGAAAATTATGATAGATATTCTTTCTTAAAAAAAAATTATTTATTTTTTTAAGGTAAAAATATTTCATTTTCTATTTTTTCAGGTAAATACTCTTTAGCAACAAACTCTAAAGATTTATTTGCAAGCGCCTGCTGCTCTATTCTCACTCCAAGTTTCAAGCACTTTTTCATTTGGTCCTGCCATTCTTTGCGTTTAAACCACTCATAATCCATGATTTCATTTATTCTCTTCTTGTCCATATCTTTTAGTTTTTCAGTGACCTTTTGAAGATCATACTCCTCGATGTCGTCCATAGTCATACCTATAAACTTGGCATCTGGAACACCTAATCTTCTAGATAGATATGCTAGGTTCATCGAACCTTGTTTTATAGTGGAATATATGTACCATCCGTAAGGGTCACCGTCTGTAAAGACATAAACTGGTAACTTCTTTTCTGTGTGCAGCCTGTTTATCAACCTTCTTACCCCTCTTGGAGCTTGTCCTTGACAGGCAACCAATAAAGCATCGTTTGTCTTAGCAAATTTTTCCTCAATAAGTCTATCACACATTGCTGCAGTTTCTATCACAAGTATATATTTAGCGTTAAGGTCTAGGAAGTCAATCTCTTCAACTGTACCTGGTACGGCCCATCCTCCTCTTCCAAGTTTTGAAGCATTAAACTCATCTTCATCATCTCTTATGACGATGTCCCCATAAATATACCCTCTTCTGTCCGCAGTAAGATTTAACTCTTCTCTCAATATATCAAGAGCTGTTTCTAAATCTTCAATTATTGGATTTGATTCAATCTGGTCATCAAAAGTATTTTCTTTAGATCCTTCAACAGTATGCTTTAATGCATAGTAAAGCTCCCTTATTCCAGCATGCTTGTTTTCCTCAACAAGTCTTCTACAATAAGAAGCAACAAGCAGAGTTTGCATGAATTTTTTCGTATGAGCGACATTTAAAAAATGCCTCTTAGAATATTTGTCTCCAAGCTGAATTACTTTTTCATTGTCATCAAAATAAACATTAGATTTCCCTCTTTGAGGTATCTTTATTGAAGGGCTTTCTTCCTTCATTATCTGCTCGTAAATCTCCTCGCCAAACTTACCTAGTATGGATGGGACGTTTTGAGACGGTTTATTCTTCATTTTCGCTCACCTCTTCCATGCCGTTTTCTTCTGAAACCGGTGTGATTTCTTCTTCACCATTTGTAGCCTCTTCAAAATCATACTTTTTTTCAACGATGTCTGTCAAGACTTTAGCTATTTTAGAACTGTCCTCTAGGTTAACTAAACTTGCAATGGCATTTGACGTTTCTGCAACATATCTTAAGAGAGTTTTTTTCTTTGTAAGTTTTTCATGGGCACGCCTTTTTCCAGATAGATATCTTGATAAAGATCTACCTACTTCCATTAGTGCAAATCTAATTTCCGTATAAATCTCTTCTTCAGTTGCAATCGCTTGCTTTCCTGCTGATGTATAAGGTATATGGGTAGAAACAATATTGACAAAAATTGTTAAAGGCGCTTTATCATCTTTTACGCCGTATCTCTTCCAATCAATTGATTTAACAGCTTCTGTAACGCAACACCCTCCCTGGTCAAATATTAAAGGCGTTCTGTTAGCATATCTTATAATATCAACTCCATTGTTACCAGCATTTCCTCCATAAGCTAATCCTACTTCAACAATAAATGCTATGCCTCCATGGTAAACTTGTGGAGTCCTTGTTACAGTATGAACGAATTCTGGAGAAAGAATACCCTCAAGACCAAGTTTAACTGAATCTGCACCTATCGGTATAAGACCCTCAGTTGGCGGGGCCATAAAAGTGATCTGTTTAATTGCATTTACCAGTTTTTCTGCATATTCCCAATCTACCTTTTTAGGATTTATATCCAGGTCAAGGCCAGAAATCTGCTCTATCTCTTCAACTTTTTTAGAAGAAACTCTAGTAAATTCTGAAACTAAAAAGGTTCTTACCCTTGTAGCACTCGAATTTTTTATCATTGAGAGAATGTCGTCTGCCGAAGTTCCATGTGGGTGAGGCTTCATTTCTTTAGGATGTTTGGGTATCTGTCTTACATTCCTATCAAACAGTATCTTTGTTCCATCAGGCTCAATAAAAGTAATTCTAGTATGAGGATTTGCAATCGCAGTCATCTTAAGATAACTGTAGGGGCCATATTTTGACCTATTATATTGGAGATTTTTAGCTTCAAGGTTTATTCTTGTACCTCTCCATTTCCCTGGATTTTTCAATGTCTCTCGTGAAACAATTTCACCAGCATTTTTTTCTACATTAATCTTGACATTTACTTTATTAATTGCCTTGCCTCCTGTAGAAGTTACGACTTCACTTGATTTACCTGTAGTTACTTGTGAGTACATAACTGCACCTGAAACTCCAATTCCTTGTTGGCCTCTTGACTGGATGTTCCTATGCGCCTTGCTTCCTGCAAGCATCTTACCAAATACATGAGTTATATAATCTAGAGGAATTCCTGAAGCATTATCTTCCATTATTATTTTATAGCGCTCTTGACCAATTTCACTAATATGAACAGAAATATCTGGAAAAATTCTAGCTTCTTCACAAGCATCAAGCGAATTTGTAACGCCCTCATGTACAAGTGTAGTTAATGAACGCAATTTACCAGTATATCCAAGCATTGCTGCATTCTTTTTAAAGAATTCAGAAACACTTTGCATTTTAAATGATTTAAATATTTCATCAGCATGTTTGACTTTCGTTTCTGACATCCAATTTCACCTATTGATAACTAGTATTTGATTCTTTATAAGTCTTGCTGTCGGGAATTTGCATTATTTTAAAATTTTGGATAATTTATTATAAACTTCTTCTAAACTATAATTAACAAATATAGATTTCTTTTTATTATGCTCCCCTTTTACGATGTCAGCCTCTTTAAAAACACTCTTGAAAAATTCCAAAATTTCTTTATTTGCCTGTCCTTTAGCTGCTGGCGACTTAATCTTTATCTTAATTCTTTTACTCCACACATTATAATCTAATTTAAAATCGCTTGAATTTGGAACAACTTCTATTTCAATTATTGTCCCATCTCTACTCCCCTTTAATGATTCTATCATTTTAACACTCATTAGTTTTATAAACTCAATAAATCCAACTCTTAAAAAGCTACTTAAGAGATTGATATGACAAAAATAACTTTTTTGGGAAGCGACGGCGGAAGATTCATGACCATTACTCAAAAACGGGGTACAGGTGGATTTTACATTGAAGATAAAATAAAGGTTCAC
>PWMA01000143.1 GCA_003558335.1 Candidatus Methanofastidiosia archaeon
AAAAATTCAGATGCAGCAAGCCATACTTACAGGCATGCAAGAAAAATCGTACCCTATAACAGGACAGAGCGAAATGAGTTCAGGAGCTATGGTCAGAACAGAAAAAGTTCCTTGTAATTTTGTTCTAGTGGCAGCAGGAAATTTGGAAACCTTAAGAGATATGCATCCTGCACTAAGGTCAAGGGTTAGAGGTTATGGTTATGAAGTTTTCATGGAAAATACTATGCCGGCAACTGAAGAAAATATAAAAAAAATTGTTAGGTTTGTTGCACAAGAAGTAAAAAAAGATGCTAAAATTCCACATTTTTCTCTTGACGCAGTAGCTGAAATTGTTCAAGAAGCTCGAAGAAGAAGCAATCGAAAGAATCATCTTACCCTAAGATTAAGGGAACTAGGAGGAATGGTAAGAGCCGCTGGCGATGTTGCACTAAAAAAAGGTGACGATATGGTAACTGTTGAACACATAATAGAGGCCAGAAAACTTTCAAGATCACTTGAGCACCAAATTGCAGATGATTATATTGATAGAAAAAAAGCTTATCGTATATTTGGATCTACTGGAATCCAGATTGGGAAAATAAATGGACTTGCAGTATTAGGTGAGGGAAGTGGTATAATCACACCCATAGAAGTTGGTGTAACTCCTTCATCATCAAAATCTCATGGAAACGTAGTTGCAACAGGAAAACTAGGGGAAATAGCCAAAGAATCAATTTCTATTGTTTCTTCATTAGTTAAAAGATATTCAAATAAAGATCTATCAAAATATGATATTACAATTCAATTCCTTCAAGCATACGAAGGAGTTGAAGGCGACAGTGCAAGTATATCTGTAGCAACAGCTGTTATTTCTGCACTTGAAGAACTTCCAATAAGGCAAGATGTTGCAATGACAGGATCACTTTCAGTTAGAGGAGATGTTCTTCCTATCGGTGGCGTAACAGCTAAAATTGAAGCTGCCTATGAAAGTGGCATGAAAGAAGTAATTATCCCTGAATCAAACAAAGACGACGTATATATAGAAAAATCAAAGAGGGAAAAGATAAAAATAGTTCCTGTTAAAAGGCTAGAAGATATATTACTTTATGTCTTAGTAGCAAATAAGAATTCAGAGTTTATAAAAAACCTAATTAAATTAAATAAATCTTCATCTTAATCTTGTACAAGGTGCTAAAAATGTTTCATTTTATTCAATCTTTAGGAATAGACTCCAATTGTTATATCTTAGAAGGTGATAAAACTGCATTAATTGATACAGGGACTCATCAAAATTATCGATTATATGATTATATAGATGAGAATGATTTAGAAATAGATTTTATTATAAATACTCACTGCCATTATGATCATATTGGGGGAAACAAATTTTTTCAAATACCCATATACGCTCATGAATACGATTATCTTGATATCCAAAATTTTTCTGAAAAAACTCTTTTTAGAATTTTTTCTAAAGATTTTGATAGTTTTAGTAATGTTAATTCTTTAAAAGAAAATGATGAAATAGATCTTGGACAATATCTGCTCAAGATAATACATACTCCTGGACATACTTCAGGATCTATATGTCTATTAGAAGAAAATAAAAGTTACCTTTTTTCAGGAGATACAGTATTTAAAGGTTCAGTTGGCAGATATGATCTTCCCTCAGGAAATCTTGAAGAACTGAAAGAATCATTAAAAAAACTTTGTAAAATTAAAGTTAAAGAGGTATTTCCAGGACACGGAGAAAGTTTTCCTGGAAAGGAACTTTTATTTAACAATTACATGGTTTCCTTGATGGAAGAAAATATATAAAATATTATATTTTTAATTGTATATTAGAAATCAAAATATACGTTAAAATTCTCTTTATAAATTTATTATTTACAGTTGGCAGTTTTTTTATATTTTCTTATATGATTCTACTTTTTTTTGCCAACAATAAAAACTAATACTTAAATAGTTAAAATATTAACCAACTTAAAGGTGCACGTAGTATGGAGAACATAGACCCTTTTGAAAATGTTTTAAAACAACTTGACAAAGTA
This sequence comes from Candidatus Methanofastidiosia archaeon, assembly GCA_003558335.1. Taxonomy (GTDB): domain Archaea; phylum Methanobacteriota_B; class Thermococci; order Methanofastidiosales; family Methanofastidiosaceae; genus Methanofastidiosum. Next base: position 2,031 of record PWMA01000143.1, read on the forward strand.
AATAAGATTCTTAAACTTGATGAAGGCATATACGAATCATTGAAAAAACCAAAAAGATTCCTTGAGGTAAACATCCCTGTAATCATGGATAATGGCGAACTAAAAGTTTTTACGGGATATAGGTGCCAATATAATGATGCACGAGGCCCAACAAAAGGAGGGATAAGGTACCATTGGAATGTATCCTATTCTGAAGTAAAGGCCCTTGCGGCTTGGATGACTTGGAAATGTGCAGTTGTTGATATACCTTATGGAGGCGGAAAAGGGGGAATAATTTGTAATCCAAAAGAAATGAGCGATAGGGAAATTGAAAGACTCTCCAGGGGATTTGTCGCAGCGATCTACAAATTTATCGGCCCTGAATTGGATATACCTGCTCCTGATGTTTATACTAATCCAAAAGTGATGGGATGGATGATGGATGAGTTTTCTAAAATAAGGCAATATTATTCGCCTGCTGTGTTTACAGGCAAACCTTTATCTATAGGAGGGTCTTTAGGCAGAGGAGATGCAACTGCCAAAGGAGCATGGTATACTATTAGAGAATATGTAAAACATTTGAAATGGGATATAAAGAATACAACATCTGTGATTCAAGGATTTGGTAATGCAGGTGCATACATCTCTAAATTTTTGTATGATCAAGGCTCTAAGATCATTGCTGTTTCTGACTCGAAAGGAGGTATTTACAATGAAAAAGGACTTGATCCTTACAAAGTACTAGAATATAAAGAAAGTACAGGTTCTGTTGCCAATTACCCAGGATCTAAAAATATAACAAACGAGGAACTTTTGACACTTGAATGCGATATTTTATGCCCATCTGCACTTGAAAATCAAATTACTGCAGAGAATGCAGAAAAAATAAGGGCTAAAATGATAGCCGAATTAGCAAATGGTCCTGTAACTCCTGAAGCTGATGAAATTCTTATAAAAAATGGTGTATACCAGTTGCCTGACTTTCTATGTAATGCAGGGGGTGTAACTGTTTCATACTTTGAATGGGTTCAAAATTTAATGAATTATTATTGGACTACGGAAGAAGTATATGAAAAATTGGACAAAAAGATGACAAAAGCATTTAGAGATGTAATAAGTGCGGCTGAAAAGCACAGCGTAGATATGAGAACTGCTTCTTATATAGTTGCAATTGAACGAATAGTCGATGCAATGAAGGCAAGAGGATTTGGTTATTGATTTATTATTATATTATTTCTTTATTATTTATATGTAAAACGCTTATATAGTATTATCATGATTTTTAAATATGGAGCCTATAGTAGGGGACTTAATCACATTAAAAAAAGATGATATTAGTTATGAAGGAATCTTAATCCCTTCTCCGAAAAAAGATTCAATTGTAATTAAATTATCAAGTGGTTATAATATAGGATTTAAAAGATCCTCAGTCGAAATTACAAAAATTAAAAAGAGACAAAGGCCAAAAATTTTTCCTGAAACAAAGTTTGATAAAAAAAAAGATTTACCCGAAATATCTTTAATTTCAACTGGCGGCACCATAGCTTCTAGAGTAGATTATGAAACGGGTGGAGTTAGATGGCTTATGAAGCCAGAGGAAATTTTTTTCATGACCCCAGAAATATCAGATATAGTATCTTTTAAAAATATCTCTTCTCCGTTTCAAATAGCATCGGAATCTATGACATTCGAATGTTACAAAATTCTTGCTAAAGAAGCAGCCAAAGAATTAAATTCTGGAGCTAAAGGGATAATTATAACTCATGGTACAGATACACTTCATTACACTTCTTCTGCACTATCATTCATGCTTCAAAATTTATCAAAACCAGTTTGTCTTGTAGGGGCTCAAAGAAGTCCTGATAGAGGAAGTTTTGATGGGGCTATGAACCTAATAGGCGCTTCATATATTGCCGCACATTCAGACATAGGTGAAGTTGCAATTGTAATGCATGGCGAGATGAGTGATACATATTGCAATGTTTTGAGAGGTACAAAAGTTAGAAAAATGCACTCTACAAGAAGAGATACATTTAAACCCATTAATATACCTCCTTTAGCTAGAGTTTTCATGAACGGAAAAATAGAAAAACTTTCCGAATATAGATTAAGACAAGAAGAAAATGAAGTCTATGCAGACGTAGAAATGGAAGAAAAAACAGCAATTATTAAGACTTATCCTAACTTTAATCCCGATATTTTTGATTACTATATAGATAAAGGTTACAAAGGTCTAGTAATAGAGGCTTTAGCACTAGGGCATGTTCCTACAGATACAATAAATGATAAATTTTCATGGATTAATTCAATCAAGAGGGCAACGGAGGAAGGTATTATCATTGTTTTTTCAACCCAATGTCTCTTTGGTAGAGTGAATCCTTTTGTTTATTCTAATGGTAGAATAATGGAAGAAATGGGAGTCATTTATGTTGAAGATATGTTGCCTGAAACAGCATACATTAAACTTTCATGGATTTTAGGACATACAAATGATTACTCTGAAGTAAAGAAAAATATGCTTGCGAATCTATCAGGTGAACTAAACTATCGTATAAAAGGTGATAACAGTGGACTATAAAAAGCTAGGACTTAAAATAGGATTAGAGATACACCAACAATTAAACACCAGTAGAAAATTATTCTGCCATTGCCCTTCAATTCTTAGAACGGACAATCCGCCATATAAAATTCAAAGAAAACTTAGACCAACGCCTTCTGAGATAGGTGAAATAGACCTTGTAGCACTAAAAGAATATATGGTGGGGAGGAATTATATTTATCAGTATTATGATTCAAATTGTCTGGTTGAACTCGATGAAGAACCCCCTCATGCGGTCTCTGAAGAAGCTAAGTTAGTTGGTGTTGAAGTAGCATTGCTTTTAAATTCCAATATAATAGAAGAAATTCAAGTAATGAGAAAAACCGTTCTTGATGGGTCAAATACTTCAGCTTTTCAGAGAACTATGCTAATATCTACAAATGGTTTTATTGAAACCAAAGAAGGCCTAGTTTCAATTCTCACTGTTTGTCTTGAAGAAGATGCAGCACGATTGGTTATTCAAGATGATACTACTAAAACATTCAGATTAGATAGATTAGGAATTCCTCTAATTGAAATTGCCACCGGCCCAGATATTTCAAATCCAGAACAAGCAAAAGAAGCAGCATATATACTCGGACAGATATTAAGAGCAACAGGTAAGGTAAAAAGAGGACTTGGAACGATAAGACAAGATCTAAATATTTCTATCAAAGAAGGGGGGAGAGTTGAAATAAAAGGTGTCCAGAATCTAGAGATGATACCTTTATGGGTAGAAAGAGAAATAGAAAGACAAATTAATCTAGTTGAAATAAAAAAAGAATTGAATGGTAGATGCAAAGATAACGATCTTAAATTTGATATGATTGAGCTAAATGATGTATTTCATAATACTTCGTCCAAAATTATTTCTAGATCACTTAATAAAAACAATGGCGTTTATGGAATTAAGCTAAAAAATTTTAAAGATATTCTTGGTAAAGAAATACAAAAAGGAAGAAGATTTGGAACTGAATTAGCTGACCATGTTAAAATATATGGTCTTTCAGGTATATTTCACTTAGACGAACTTCCAGATTATGGCATTTCTAAAAATGAAGTTGATCAAATAAAATCTAAATTAAAAATTGAAAAATTGGATTCTTTTATTATTGTCACTGGAAAATATGAAACTTGTCGTAAGGCTTTAGAAGATGTGTTTGAAAGATGCAAAAAAGCTTTTTTTGGAGTCCCAAATGAAACTAGAGATTCAATGGAAGACGGAAATTCTAAATACTCTAGAACTCTTCCAGGGAGAGCTAGAATGTACCCTGAAACTGATATATTACCATTTACAATTGATACCTCTTTAATAAAACATATAAAAACCAATCTGCCCGAAACTTTTGATAATAAAGTAAATAGATTTATAGATGAGTATGGACTTAAGAAAGAAGAAGCAGAGAAAATAGTATATGAAAATCCTGAGCTATTCGAAAAGGTATTCTTAAATCTTAATATAAAACCGACTATATTCATAAAGACTTTAGATATAGTAAAAAACTTGGAAAGAGAAGGGAAATCCATCTCTAATAATGAGATCTTATACTCTCTTTTTGAAAAACTATCTAAAGGCATAATTGCAAAAGAAGGGATTGAAGAAATATTGAAGAGAATTTTTGAAGGAGAAAAAATTGAGAATATACTTTTAGAATATTCTTCATTTAGTCCTTCTTTGGATATAGAATCAGCAATTGAAAGAATAGTATTGGAAAAAAAAGAGTATATATTAGAAAAAGGTAATCGTTCTATTTCTCCTTTAATGGGGATATGTATGAAAGAATTTAGGGGTAAAGTTGATGGTAGTGTAATAAATAAAATACTATCGGAAAAAATTGAAAAAAT
>PWMA01000150.1 GCA_003558335.1 Candidatus Methanofastidiosia archaeon
AATGAAATAATTGAAGATATATTAATGATTGGAGATGGCAAAAGAGGTAAACTGTTAAGAGAAAGTGTAATCAGCGAAATAGAAAAAAAGAGAGTTTCTCAGTGGGAATTAATTAAAAAACATCTAATATTAAAGAAACTAAATAGTGATTTTAATCTCTTAGAAATTAACATTGATAAATTTATCTTTAGAGGAGGATTTCCTTCTCCAGGGAGAACTCTAGGTTTTATACACAATAAATATCTTGAAGAAAATAAATTAAATGAAGATGAAGTGGCCATAGTTTCCTTGGGATTTGCAGAAGATTATCTTGTAATACGTGCTACAAATAGAGCAAAATCAATTGGATTCGACCTAAACATGATACTTAAGCAGCTAAAAGACATCTATTTAGAAGAAGTACAAGGAGGAGGACATGCAGGTGCAGGTACGATTAGATTTGTTCCAGCGCTTTATGATGAAGTGAAGAAAGTAAGTTTAGATTATATTGATATGGTGGCAGAAAAGAAATAATTTTTTGGAAATCAAAACCCAAAGATTTATATATTATTTTTGGATTGGTTACGAAAGGTTCGTATAGAAACAACTGTAATTACTATAAAATCTGATAACAGTTTTTCATCATGCCCTCCTTTTTCAAAGGAGGTATCTTTTTGAGTGAATTTAGTCTTGTTATTAAAAATGCAAAGATAGACGATAATAAGATTACAGATATTGGGATTCTTAATAATCAAATTAAAAAAATAGGAAAAATAGATAATGGAAAAAATAGCATAGATGCTGACAATCATTACGTATTAAGTGGATTTGTAAATTCTCATTGCCATCTTGACAAATCAAATCTCTTGGATAAGATGACAGAAGATTATCTTGGGAAAACTCTTGAAGAAAATAGAGTTCTACTAAAAAAATTAAAAAGTTCTTATTCTGAACCAGACATTGAAAAAAGAGCAAGTGAAACTATAGAAAGGATGCTTTCAAAAGGAATAACGGCAATAAGAACTCAAGTTGATGTTGATCCAACTGCAGGCCTAGTTCCAATTAAATCTCTTTTAAAGTTAAAGGAACAGTTCAAGGATAGAGTTTATCTTGAGATATCTGCATTTCCGCAAGAAGGTGTAGTTGATGAAACAAAGAGAGAACTTATGGAAAAGGCCATGGAGCTGGGTGCAGATGTAGTGGGTGGACTCCCATTAGTTGAAGAAAAAGGAAAAGAAAAAATACATCTTGAAATTCTTTTTGAGTTGGCCAAAAAATACAATAAGAGCCTTGATATTCAGGTTGATGAAACAAATGACCCAAGAATGTCTATACTGCCTGAAGTAATAAAGATGACAGAAGAAAGAAATTTTGAGGGAAGAGTAACTGTAACTCATGCCATAGCGCTTTCTAGATTTCCAACTGAAAGAGCAATAAAAATGATTGATCAGATGAAAAAACTCGACATCAACGTTATAGTTACCCCAAGTGCAAACATGATAACGAGATTTACAGAAGTTAGCGATTTGTGGATACGACCTTCAAACAGCATAACTAGGGTTACTGAGTTATGTGATAAAGGAATAAATGTTTCCATAGGCACTGATAATATAAGAGATATATTTTATCCATTTGGAAATTGCAGTATGATAAGAGAGTTACATATGCTTATATCTGCTACTAGGATGACTACAAAGCCCTATATTGATGCAGCTATCAAAATGGCAACAACAAACGGTGCCAAACTTTTATCCCTTAATTATGGCATAGAAGAAGGGAAACACGCAGATATCATAATCACAAATGGCAGCTCAAAGCTTGATATTCTAAATAGTGACGAAACTATACCTTGTGTAATTAAAAATGGAAATATTATTTATATTGATGAAAATAAATTCAAAGGAGGGATAACTGATGTCTATAGATGAGATTGTTAAAAAATCAATAGATATGCATTACCATATAGGTCCTGACATACTACCAAGAAGGGACACAGTTGAAACACTGATAAAAAATGAAAGAGGCAATATAGCGGGATTAGTTCTAAAGTCTCATGCTTTTCCCTCAATATCGGCCATACAAACAATAGAAAAAAAAGAAGATGATCCTCTCTTGATAGGTTCGATAACTTTAAACTATTTTATGGGGGGTTTTAATCCAAGTGCCATCTATGCTTCAGCCACAATGTCGAAAGGTAATCCCCTGATAGTTTGGTTTCCTACAAGTCATGCTGAAAATCATCTTTTAAAAAACCACAGCCAATACGAAATACCTCCAGAATGGGTAAAAGATCCAAACTTTAAGCCTAGATTAAAATCAGAACTTAAGGCGATAAAGGTAACAGACTGGAACAATAAGCTATATGAGAAATGCGTTAGAGTATTGAAAACTATCAAAGAAAACAACTGTATACTTGCCACAGGACATTTATCTTGGCAAGAAAGCTATGTTCTTGCAACTGAGGCATTAAAAATGGATATTCCCACAATCATTACACACCCTATGCAAAAGGATATTAAAATGCCGATAGATATCCAGAAGGAGCTAGCATCAAAAGGAGCCTATATTGAACACTGTTACGTTATGTGGCTTGACAGGGACTACCCAGAAGATTACCCTCTGCCTGCCATTAAAGAAAATATAGAGGAAGTTGGATATGATCATTGCATTATAGCTTCTGATGCAGGGCAAGTTAGAAATCCTAAATCAAGCGAATGTCTTAAGACTTATATGTCTTTATTAAAAAAGGAAGGTATATCTGAAGATGCCTTGGCTAAAATGGCAGTTACAAATCCAAGAAAAATATTGGGAATTGAATTAAATGATTGATATTTCTGCAAATCTTTCAGGGTTTAACTTTGAAAGTTGCATAATGAATGCCTCAGGACCTTTAGATACTACTTTAGAAGAGTTAACAGATATTGCAACTTCTGGTGCAGGAGGGATTGTAATGAAGTCTTGCACCTTAGATGTAAGAGAAGGAAATCCGGAGCCAAGGTATGTAGATATTGAATGGGGATCCATAAATTCAATGGGGCTTCCTAATCTTGGATATAAGTTCTACAAAGAAATCTCGCCTAAATTAAAATCTTATGGAAAACCGTTGATAGCAAGTATAGCTGGGGCAAACTGCCAAGAATATGCAGAAATAATTGAAGCTTTTAATGATTCTGATGTTGATATTTTGGAAGTAAATTTATCTTGTCCAAACGTTATAGGAAGGCCCCAGATAGGATATGACTTTGAAATGTCTCAAGATATACTAAATACAATTGGAGATATTTCAAATAAACCTTGGGGGGCAAAATTACCTCCATATTTTGATTTTGTTCATTTTGAAGAGATGGCTTCCATATTAAATAGTTCAAAAATATCTTTTATAGTTAGTATAAATTCAATAGGTAATGCTCTTTTTATAGATTGGAAAAAAGAGCAAGTATTGATAAAACCAAAGGGAGGATTTGGTGGGCTTGGTGGGAGGTATATCAAGCCGACTGCCCTTGCAAATGTCAAGAAATTTAGTGAGCTTTTAGATAAAAGAATAAAAATTGTTGGAGTAGGGGGAATCTATAATGGAATCGACGCATTTGAATTTATTCTTTCAGGAGCTACACTATTACAACTTGGCACTTCTTTTTCTCAAGAAGGGCCTTTGATATTTAACAGAGTATCAAAGGAATTATGTGATATAATGAAAGGTAAAGGATATAGGTCTTTAGATGATTTTAGAGGTAAGCTAAAGGTGATAGATTGAGGAAGCTATATGATATTCTTTTCTCAACAAAAAGTATTAAAATAGATACAATAAATACCTTTACATTTTCTTCAGGCATAAAGAGCCCTATATACTGTGACACGAGAAGATTAATTTCATATCCAAAAGAGAGAAATATGATTATAAAAGGGATTATTGATAATATAAATAGCTCAAACATCGAATTTGTAATTGGAGTTGCTACAGGAGGAATCTCTTGGGGAGCTTGGATTTCTGAAAAACTAGGTGTTCCTTTTGGTTATGTAAGATCTTCTAAAAAAGATTATGGTGTGAAAAATACCATTGAAGGAGATATTAATTTTAATAAAAACATACTATTGATAGAAGATGTAGTTTCAACTGGTAACTCTCTTGGAAGAGCTATTAAAATGCTTAAAGACTCTTCTGCTAAATCTTTGAATGCTTTTTCTATATTCTCTTATCAATTTCCTGAATCCATAGATTTATTTAAGGAATTAGAAGTTGAATTTAACTCACTTTTAACCATAGAAGGATTGATTGAATACGCATCAGATAAAATTGGAGATGATATTAAAGAAATTCAAAGCTGGAAAAATAATCCTCAGGAATGGAGAACTCAATGAATGTGAAGGATGAAGTTAGAGATAAGATATGTCTTGCTCTTGATGTAGATAGTTTAGATTTGGTAAAAGAGATAGTTGAAGAGAGCTATCAATATGTTGGACTCTACAAAGTTGGAAAGGAGTTATTCATATCTGAAGGCGCTTCGTCGATTAAAATACCGCAAAGCTTTGATAGAGATGTTTTTTTAGATCTTAAACTTCATGACATTCCTAATACAGTTCAAGGTGCTTCAAAGGCCATAGTAAAACATGATGTTAAAATGTTCACAGTGCACGCTATGGGTGGCAAGGAAATGATCCAAGCAGCAGTGAGGGGCATCAATGAGGGTTCAAAACAGTATGAGAATCAGAAGCCAAAGATTTTGGGCATAACAGTACTTACGAGTCATGATGCAAATTTTCTAAAAGAGATTCTTATAGATAAACCACTTGAATATGTTTTAATTGAATATGCCAAATTGGCATCAAAAAATGGCTGTGACGGAATAGTATGCTCTTCTAAAGATATTAGATTTATTAGCCCACATATTCATAAAAAAATAATATATGTAACTCCTGGAGTTAGATTAGGGGAAGATAAAAAATCTGATCAGAAAAGAGTATCTACTCCACAAGATGCAATTTCAAATGGATCTTCTATGATCGTAGTTGGTAGAAGCATTATAGATTCTGAGAACAGAAAAAAAGTATTAAAGAAAATATATGAAGAAGTAGAAAAAGGCTTAGCCTATAAAAAATAAATCATTAAATATAGAAATAGAAATCATTATAAACAATCTTATTCTTTAAAATATATAATTTTAGTTAAGTGATATAATGAAGTTTAGATTAAGTAAAACATTCAAATTTGATGCTGCCCACAAACTAATCGATTACGATGGTGCGTGTGCAAATGTACATGGGCATACTTACAAACTGGTAGTAACTGTTGAAGGTGCACCAGATGAAACTGGAATGGTAATAGATCTTTTTGATTTAAAGAGAATAGTGACAGAAAAGATCATAAGTAGTGTGGATCATTGTTTTCTAAATGATTTATACGCGCAACCAACTGTAGAAAATATGGCAGAAGATATTTTTTTAAAGTTGGAAAAAAAGTTTGAAGAAACAAAGATAAAGCTCTTTTCTATAAAACTTTACGAGGGTGAAGGCTCTTACGTAGAGGTTTTACATGAATAAACTCTTAGTATCTGAAATATTCTTTTCTCTAAATGGAGAAGGTTTAGAAATAGGAAAACCTACAGTTTTTGTAAGGCTTTCAGGTTGCAATCTTGAATGTAGTTGGTGCGATACAGAATACACTAATGAAGATCCAAAAGAAATGAGTGCCATGGAAATTATTAAAGAAATTAAAAAGGTCGATAATGGAAGCGATTCAGTTTTAATAACTGGAGGAGAGCCATTAGGCCAAGACATTGAAAATCTTGTGTCATTGTTAAAGGAAAAAGAATATCAGATAAGTATCGAAACAAATGGATCGATATACTGTGATATTTTATTAAATTTTGATTTTATAAGTGCAGATATTAAGACCCCAAGCAGCTCCAACGAAACTTGTGATTTAGATACTTTCAAAAAAATTGTCAATGCAATTAAGATAAAAAGGGGTCAAATAAAGGCTGTAATAGCTGATGAAGAGGATTATGAGTTCTTAAAAAAATTTATAGAGAAAAACTCTTTTAACGTTCCCGTTATCATTCAACCCTGTTGGGGAAGAATTACTTACAAAAGGCTTTGTGAAATTTATCTTTCAAATCCAATCAAACACGGAGATATTAGAATATTGCTTCAAATACATAAAATCGGGGAATATAAATGATTAATACCCAAGATGAATCGCCTGCTCATCAATTAAAACTGGAAAGAGTTGGGATTAAGAACCTTAAAACCCTTATTAAAATAAATAGAAACAACAAAGAGTATCGGCATATACCCAAAATCAATATCTTTATGGACTTAAACGAAGATAAAAAAGGCGTCCATATGAGTCGATTTATTGAAAGTATAACTGAAATTTTAGAAGACGAAGTTAGAGATTACCACAAGTCTTTAGAACAAATAGGAAAACACATCCTTGAAAAATTAAAGATTAAGCATAGTTACGTTAGTGCAGAAATTGAGTTTGAATCTGAAATCCCTACACAGGAACTTACTCCAGTAAGTAAAAAAGATACAATCGAAATACATGACATTAAGGTTCGTCTTAAAAATAACAATGGGTCATGGACTAAAATTTTAGAAGTAAGCGTAGTTGGAAATACAGCGTGCCCTCATGCCCTAGCTGTTAATAAAAAAGGAACGCATATACAAAGAGCTGTTGGAAAACTAAAAATTGAAACAGATTTTAATAACGATATTGATCTAGAAGATATGATTGAAGCGGTAAATAGTTCATTTTCATCAAAGGTCTTTACCTTGTTAAAAACTGACGATGAATCTTTTGTAGTGGATAAGATGCATGATAATCCTCTTTTTGTAGAAGATGTTTGTAGAAATATTTTATCTCTTGCCTCTTTGAAATTTAAAAAATCAAAAATTTGTGCAGAGTGTTTAAGTTATGAATCCATACACAGGCACGATGTTTTTGCAGAAGGAGTAGTTGAAACATGAAAAAAGCTATAGTTCTAATCAGTGGAGGTATGGACTCTGCTGTTTGTGCGGCAATTGCAAAAAATGATGGATACAATATTTATTCAATCCATATTGATTATGGGCAGCGTACAAACAAAAAGGAGTTATTTTGTGCCAAAGAGATTTCTCTTTTCTATAATGCAGCTGATTTTAAATCGATTAATCTTAGTTTTTTAAAAGAGATAGGTGGAAGTGGACTTACTGACAATTCAATAGAATTATCAAATACTGAAAATGAAATTATACCTTCTAGCTATGTTCCTTTCAGAAACTCTATTCTTCTCTCCATGGCTACAGCTTGGGCCGAAGTAGTTGGTGCAGAAACAATATACTATGGTGCAAATTCTATAGATTTTTCTGGATATCCAGACTGTAGGCCAATTTTCTTTGAAGCCTTTCAAAAATTAATTGATGTGGGGACAAAGGATGAGACTAAAATTAAGCTTAAAGTACCTCTAGCCGATATGACAAAAGCGGAAATTGTAAAGAAAGGTATAGGGCTTAAAGTTCCATTTGAAAAAACATGGAGTTGTTATAAGGAAAATGATAAGGCATGTGGAATATGTGATTCCTGTACGTTAAGATTAAAAGGTTTTCAAGAATCTGGAAAAAATGATCCAATTGTATATGTGTGAGGAGTTAGATGGACACTCAAAATAATATAAACATACTTGTTGCAGAAAAATCATTGGAACTTCTTAGGAGAACTTTAGAAAATACTCGGTTTGAAGGAGTATGGAAAAAGAAAGAATCAATCCAAACAACTGAGTCAATGAAATCTGATTTAATGGCTATAAAATTTTCATATGCCGAAAAGGAGAATATAGGCGAAATAGTGGTGCCTGTTAAAGAAAAAATAACGAAGCTTCAGTCTTTACTTGGAGAAGGATGGAGCTCAAATTTTCTTTCAAATGCACGTAAGGAAAATAAGATATCTACAAAGATGGGAGTTTCGAGAATTATTTTTTCTATGAATACTTTATATTTTCTTGATAGAAGAATAAAGCAAAACAATCAATACGGTGTAGACACGCTTATTGGCAAAATATTATCAGTTTCAAAGGCATCAGAATCTCTCTTGATATGTAATGTTGATATAAAAAGAGCAATTACAGTTTTGACAAATGATATGTCTATCAAAGAAGGAGATGTTGTACCTGTTTCCATTTTGCCACCAAAAGAATTCCATGGATATGTGTCTGAAGGGATGTTTTGTGGAATTGACGGGATTTTAAGATTAAAAGGAGAAATTGGAAGCATAGCTGAAATACCAACTGAAGGATATAAAGAAACTATGAATATGATTCAAGATTTCTTAAAGCATTGAAGGGATTACACATATTATGTCTAAATCTACGTCTCCACTATTTACGTAACAATGTAGTTCATTGGCAGGTATGTATATTGTATCGTCTTTTTTTATTGGAATTTTACCTTTTTCAGTATTTAAAAATCCTTTACCATTTAAGATATAATTTTCGTGTTCCCAGTCGTGTTTGTGATAAGGTGAATTGCCATCCTTTTCAATCTTCATTATTCTCATGAAAAAATTTTTTGCTCCTTGATTATCATCTATTAAAGTTGTCAAAGAAACTCCCTTAGAATCTTCGCTCTCAATTTTGATGAAATTTATTTCATTTATATTTTTATGAAAAATCATAGTATCACGTGTCTTTTTGGCAGTATGACTGTAAAGGTGCTTCCTTTTCCATATTCAGAATCTACTTTTATTGTACCGTCATGTCTTGTTACTATATCTAAAGAGAGTGGCAGTCCAATTCCTATACCTTGTTTTAATTCATCATCTACTTTTGCTCTATAAAATTTATCAAAGATTTTTGGAATATCTTTTTCCATTATTCCAGAGCCTTTATCCGTAATTTTAACTTTTAGTTTATTTTCGTGCTCTTCTATTTCTATTTTTACTGTGCCGCCTTCATTTGAAAAATTGACTGCGTTTTCTATTAGATTTACGAAAACTTTTGTAAGTTGTTCTTTGTCCCCTTCCAAATAGAAATCTTGGCCAATGTGCATAATTGAGAAATCTATATTTCTTTTATTTGATAAAATAATAAAATCTTGAGATATATTGTTGATTAACTCTTTAAGATCAAATTTTTCAATATTAAGTTTTTGTCTTCCTTTGCCCAATTTAGTAAATTCTTCTATTTCTTTAACTAAGGAGCTAAGTCTTTTTATATTTCTTTGAATCGATGTAATCATTTTTTTATTCTGTGGATCAAGGGTATCCAAATCTATAAATTCGTTGCTTACGCTAATAATTGCAAGAGGGTTGTATAGTTCGTGTGCTATCGCATCGATAAAATCCTTCTTTGCTTTGTCTGCTTCTTTCAACTCGTTGTAGGCTTCTTCTAATTTTTCAGTTTTGTTTTTTACTTCAATTTGAAGAGCTTTGTTAAAATTATCTCTTATTTGAGCAGTTTTTCTTAATTTTTCAGTCATTTCATCCATTTGTCTTGAAAGAATAGCAATCTCGTCATCGCCTTCAAAACATACTTTTTGATTGAAGTTACCTCTGCCAACTTCAAATGCGTGTTTTGAGATATTTTCTATTGGTGTTACTATTTTCTCATTGATATATTTTGATAATGCGTAATAAATTGAAGCGTCTATAAATATTATTAGAATTAATGTTATGAAAAAAGTTTCAACAATAATATAATCAGTAGGGTATCCTGTTTGAATCAATACCATTCCGATGATAATTGCTAGTCCAACTATTATTATATTTGTAATATAAAGAATTTTTATACGTAAAGTTTCAAGTTTTTCTTTTATAGTTGTATCTGGTTTTAAAAATCCATATTTAAAAACAGCATAAGCAAACAAGAACACCATCAAAGAATTTGTTATTGGAAGAATGAATATGTAAATACTTGTTACAAACTCTGGATCAAATACTAGAAATCTAAAAATAAGATTTACAAGTATGCTAGTAGCTATCGGTATAAGTGTTCCAGTGAAAACCACAATATATTTTTTACCTTCATTATTTCTTTCTTTTTTATAACTTAATAAAAGAATATACAGTCCATAAACAAATGCAAAAATATAGTAAATAAAAAATATATTGAACAAAGGTCCAAACTCTTCTACAAAAATTCCTTCTACGACTTTCAAATCTGAAACAAGTAAATTAGTTAATAGACTTAAAGAAAATATGCAACTTAGAGTTAAGAGATATATTTTTTTAATTTTGAGTCTTTCTTGTGTTAGTTCTGAACAAAAAAATAAATATAGAGTTGGTGCCCATAAGACAAAGAAAATATTGAATTTTTGCCATAGCAAGGGAAAATCTCTTAGAATTATTAGTAAATTTGTAATTATTATACCCGCATTTACAAAAGTTAATATAGAAAATATAATGTTTAATTTAGACTTATAGTTATTGATTATGCTATAAATACCTAAAAATAAATTAATAAAAAAAACAAAAAAAATAATTTCGTACATGTGCGCCCTATGTTTTATTCAATGGCCCAAAATGCTGGTTTAGCTATCGCCCAAAATTCAGGAGCATTCAATGTCACAAATCCATTTCCTTCGTTTTCTTTTAGGTACGTTTTAATTATTTCATGTTTTGCTTTATCCATAATATCACCTACTAGCTACTATTTTACTAATTGCTTTATAAATATAACTAAATACCTTTGCGATTTTCTCAATTTATAGTATCTTTTAATATAGTTTCCCTTTTATTTTTAAATTTTTCAACACTTGAAGATATTTTAAAATAAGAGTCTTCAAAAAAATCATTTAAATAGTGGAGATTGTATTTTTCTATTGAATTGATTGCCTTTTTTTGGTATTCTAGTGAAGTTTCAAGAGTTTTTTCCATAATATCGGTTTCAATAAACGCTGCTGCAATGTCCATGTAATCTGCTTTACCTTTATCAACTAGATTATTATCTTCAAGGTATTGGATAGCCTTAACTAGAGGATAGGTGAGTTGTCCAGAATCAAAATCATCTTTACATCCAAGAACATCGTTGAACAGCTGCATTGAAGTTGCCCAATTGTCCAACATTGAAAAAAAATCCTTTGTTTTTTCTTCATCTGAACTTTCCAGGCATAGGTAGGACAGTATAGGAATTCTTAAATGAAAGGCTTTTTTTGCCATAAGCTCATAGTTATAGTTTTTCATTTCTTTAGTAAGTATACCTTTATACTGGTAGTATTGTTTTTCAAAGAGAACTGCATTAGAAAACTGAGTTAGCGTATCTTCTAAATCCTTTAGAAAATAATCATTTTTTCCAACTAATTTAAAGCCTATTTCGTACATTTTAAATTCACAGAGATTAGATATAAGCAGCAAATTTCTATTTATTTTTTCTGGGTTGTCTAGTATATCATCGATTATTCTTAAATGAATTATCCCATAAACGTCGAGATTAGAAAGATTTCTAGAAACTTCATCTTTATTTTCTACATCAAAACCTTCTGCTAGCCAGTATGGAAAAAGAAGAAATGTATTAAATCCCTTTAAAGATACTTTGAACTTGTCAAGAAAAGATATGCCTAGATCAGAGATTGGCTTATCCAATCCACCTAAAAATGAATAAACATCATCAAGTACTAAATTGATCTCCTTATCAAAATCATTGAAAAAATTCATAGTATCCCTTCAAGCCAGTTGCTTATCTCTTTTATTTCGAATATAGTTAGAGAATATACTCTTCTACCTTTATAAGGGATTTCATTTACATATTGTTTGAACTCTTTTCCCTTTCCAAACAAATCTCTTGAATGGTATATAGCTTTGTGAACAATTTTATTTCTGTGTGTAAAAAGAGCCCTTACTGTATTTTCAAACATTGTATTGATTTCAAATTTCTTATCCAACTTTATTTGGGCTATAGAAGACCATACCTTTGGCTCAGGATAAAAAGCCGAAGGTGGAACGTCTCGCAGTATCTCTATCTCAGAATAAACTTTAGACATTACAGACAATCTAGAATAATCCTCATCGCCTGGTTTTGAGACGAATCTATTTGCAAATTCTTTTTGATATAGTAATGTGGCCAAGTCAAAGTTCATCTCAAACAGCTTGAATGTTATCTGAGAGGATATAGCATAAGGTATGCTTGAAACAACTGTATCGAAATTTTTACCTTCAAACTCTAAAAAATCTTGACATACTATTTCAACATTATCAAAATTATATTCATTTGTTAAAATGTTAACAAGTTTTTTATCCATCTCTACAGCAACTACTTTCTTACAGACTTTTGACAGTTTCTCAGTTAAAAATCCTAATCCTGGCCCTATCTCAAGCACCTTTCCTTTGCCATGAGAAGCCATGAAGCTTAAAACATCGTCAGAAACAAGAAAATTTTGAGAAAATTTTTTAGAGGGCCTTATATTATATTTATTTAGAAGATAAAAAAGTCTTTGTTGTATCATTCCATCTCTTTGGGCGGCCTACTTACAAAAATAGAATATCTATCAGCTTCTTGCATCTCGCCAACTATCCTATTAATAATCATTTTTTTAGGATCAGGTATTGATGGAACTCTTTCTTTAATGTTGTTAAATGATTCAAAAGGTCCTTTTTTCCTTTCCTCAAGTATTTCATTCATTAACTTTTTACCAAGTCCGGGTAAAAGTTCAAGTCTATGATATCTAATCGATATTGGTCCGGATTTATTGAAAAATTCAACAAATTTCTGTTCGTTTTCAGAGACAATCTTTTCAATGATGTACTTTAATTCGCCTTTTGCAGTTGCGCTTAGTTCATTGTAACGAAGTCTTTTTTTGACTCTTTCAATATTGTCTCTTTTTCCTTTCCCTATGAAGACTCTTTCGTGCATTGAAAGTTCAGTTGACGGAACTACCTCTAGTAAGGAAAAATAGTTTTCACCAATTACATGTGCAATTGCAGTTCTCTTATGGGGCGGAAGAATATCTCCAGGAAGTCCCTGTGGTAGATAATCTAAAACTATCCCATATTCCTCAAAAACAGTTGTTCTCATCACCATAAAATTCACTTATTTATATTTTGCAATTATCTCAATTATAGAGTTAATCTCTTCTTCGTCCAATATTAGCCTTTCTTTTGAAAATAGTACTTCAATGTCCTTTTTGTCTTCAGGAACTATATCAACTATTTTGATTATGTTCTCCCTTTTTAGCCTTGGAAGTTTTTCGGTAAGCTCTAAAATAGCTTTTTCTGCATCTTCAGTTTCCATTTTACTGAACTTATTTGCATAATCTAGCGAGATACCTTGCTCATAACCCAACTCAATTTTTTCAGCCCTATTTGAAAGTATCTCTTTAACTTTTGATACCGGCACAATATCTTCAGAAACTATTTCCTTTCCAATCATGAAAAACCTCTTTTTTAGAAAACCTGTTTTTTCATATGCTCAGGTCTAGAAATAATGGTTTTTTCTTTATTCCCATCCATTATTGAAAGTAAATAAGATGAGCCTCTTTTTCCTACAACCTTTCCTGTTTTTCCGTGAAATCTAGGAAAAGGCATACCTTTGTGGATAGACGGTTCTAAAATAATGTGTACAGAATCTCCAATTTCAAATTCTTGAAGAATTCTTGAAACTGGAACCTTACCTCTTGTCCTAACATCTTTTGTAAGTTTACCCCTTGTTTTTATTCTGAAACCATGAGATTTTTTAGTCATTATTACACCTTCTCTTCAATACTAATTACATCTAACGAAATGCACTTTATATTCTTACCCAATAATTCTGTAACACTGGGATATGTTCTCTCCTCATCGCTTGAGATAAGTTCCTTTATATACAGTCCGCCATCACAATATATCTCTAGTGACGAGTTATTTTCCCTAAATGTACGAACTTTATAAACCTTTCTAATTCTTGTCTTATCCGCTCTTCTATGTAAAACTCTTTTTGGAGTTTTTTGGTGTATAGTTCTTTCAAGGAAAAAGGACTCTATTTTTTCTTTTTCCTCTTGAGTTAGATAAGCATCTATTTCTGCCATGTATATTTTCTTTAAGTTTGTGTTTTTTATCTTCTCAACTACTTCTCTTTCAACGAATCTAAGGTTTGATATTTTTACTTTCCCTTCATTGATTTGATTAACCTCCGCTTCAAGCCTTTGTAGATCAATATCTCTAATTTTTGGAGACTTTATTTCAAGAACAAATGGTCTTCCGTTTCCAAGCATTAAGACATCTATGTCTTCCCGGCCCGCGCCGTGAAATGCGGAATCGGTACCTCTAGTTTCTTTCAAGAATATTTTGGATATCAACTCTTCAACACTTTCATCATACATTTTTCCTGTCCCACTGCATTTGACACATCCTTTGCCTTTACACTTTCTACAAAACCATTTGGTTTGAGGTATACCTCTTAACAGTTTATTGTATCGACCATAAATAAAAAGTGGATTTATAATATACTCAAATTTTGAAGAATATGGATGAACAAGTATAGTCACATCTTCTTTTTCTCTTTTAAACTCCTTTCCAAGGACAGTGCTTACAATCTTTCCCAGCTCTCTATTAAGCTCCTGTTTTATGCTTTCTTGATAATCAAGCCCAAACATATCCTTCATTTTCTTTTCTTGTATTAGTATTTCTTCAGGAATTTTAGTACCTACGTGAAAAGTAAAAAATTCAAAATCTGGCGAAAGATCTTTTAATATGTCTTCAGTCCTTTCAAAAATATTGTCACAGAGATAACAAGGTTTTTGATTAAAAAAATTAGAAGATATATCAGGATACAGGCTAATCAATAGAGTTCTTATTACTTCTCCTCTTCTTTCATTTGTTGATCTAGAAATTTTTCCAAATTGCCTACCAAGACAGTGGTTGCAAAGAATATAGTCTCCTAAGATATCTTTGGAACTTTTTAATATCATGCTTATCTTTATCTATTAAAGTTTCTTAAAGGATTTGTCTATTAACCCATAACAAATCTGTAACTTTTTTACAATTTCGTGCTCAGTTGCAGAATCTTTGTGGAAAGGAATACTTTCAAACCTTTGAAGTAGAGAGTTGTATTGTTCTTGTGCTTCCCATATCTTGGAAAGTAAAACTTCTTTGTCCCTGTATATTTTTATGAATTCATTGCACCCTTCTTTTATTTCTAAAATATCTTTTTCGTATTGTATCTCATAATCTATCTGTTTTATCAGATTTTGACACTGTTGAATTCTTTCCTTTAGAAGCTCTTGTGACTTAATATCTAGTTCATTTTCAAATTGTTTGTAGTCGGCGACTATGTCCTTGTACTCACCTATCGTCTCCATGACAAGTTCTTTATTTGAAGGCTCAACGTAAGAATATCTTGTAATGAATCCTCCAATCTTATTGACGATCTTGTCGATTTTACTCTGAACAATCTCTTTTTCTGCATCCTTTATTCTATTACTAAATTCAGACATTAAAGCTTCAATTTCAAGTCTTAACTGATCGTCATACTCGAGCAAAAGTCCTTGTTTTTCTCTTATCAGATGCTGATACTCATCCTTGGCCTCTTCTGTATTTCTTAGAATTTGTGCAAAGCTATACTTTTCCAACAAGCCTTTAACTTTTCTAATAAAGTATTTGAGTTCTTCCTCTTTTGCTATTTCTGCATGCTCTATTCTCTTTTTAAGTCTTGTAAGAATTTGATCAATTTCGTCTTTTTTGTCTTCAGCTATTATTGATAAGATCTCATTTCTTGTTTTCATTAAATCTTTGTAGAGATCTCTTACTTCAAAGAGATTTGAATTGATGTAAACCTGATCAAACTTAATGTCGAAGGTCTGTGCCCTTCTCAGAAGGACATCAATTTTTTGAAGCTCATCTTCTTGAACATCTTTTAGTTTAGCGTTAATTTTTTCTATTTTTCTTTCGATTTCAAGCTCTTGCTCTGAGTTGGCAAATACCATTATATCTTCTTTCTGTTTTAGAAGTTTTTGAAACTCTTCCTTTGCATTTACTAAATTGTCCAAGGTCTTTTCTTCAGTAAACTCACCCATTTTTTTATTAAGGTTTTCTATGAACTCTTCAACAAAGCCTTTCTTTCCATATTCAATCTCTCTTATCCTATTGTCAAAAGCTTTTAAATTAACATTAATTGCTTTTTCAAGCTCATAATCTACTCCCACTGGCAGATTTTTCTGATCTCTTCTTAAACTATTGTAAAGAATAACTGCATCTTTTAAGTTGGAATCAATCACTTCTTTTGGATAATCCTCTAAGGCTTTGATTGTTTTTTCTAGAAAACTATCCAATATCTTAAGTTTAGCTTCTTGAGTTTTATGTACCTTTTCCTGTATTTCATACAAATTGCTTTCAATTACAATTTCTAAGTCTTTGGGCAACTTCTTTTTTTCTTCAAGAAGCTTAAGATACATTTGCTTTGCAGATTCCAAATCTGTATTGATTTTAGAATAGTCAAACTCTTCAAGTGCTTTGTATGAATCTTCTAAAAATTGCTCAAGTTCTTTTTTCTTTATTTCTTCAACCTTTTTCATTCTTAAATACAAATCGCTTAAGTTTTTCTCAATTTTTTTGCTAAGCTCAGTAGAAAATCTAGGATGTAATCTTTGAGCATCTCTAGATAATGCAACATATGTCCTCTCTGTTTCAGACAAGTTTTCAGCAATGTAGTCTTCGGTGTACTTTTCAAGTGCCCTTCCGGTATTATCATAAACAAATGCAAGGTTTTCAATCTCTCTTTTTTCTACATCTTCGATTTTGGAAAGAAGAACATCTATAGAATTTCTAACCTTTTCTTCAATTTTAGAATCAATTAACCCTTTCAAGGAGTTTCTTATATTGCTATACTTTTCATAAACTTCTCTGGACTCAATAGGATTGTCTAATATATATTCGTCTGTGAAAACAGGGATAAGCTTTTCAACATCGTCTAGTATTGTTAGTAGATCCATTCTTTTTTTGTCTTCTATTTCTTTTATTCTTTGATTTAATATTTTAAGATTATTGTCAATTAGAGTTGCTCTTCCACCTTTGAGTTGTTTTTTCTTTTGAATTAAAGAAGAATAAATTTCTCTAGTTTCTTCAAAGTTTTCATTTATATAGTCATCATTTAAAAATTTACTTTTCTCTTCAATTTCAAATAAAAATTTCTCATAGTCTTTTTTAAGAACATCCTCCACATTTATTATTTTTTGTTCAATGTTAGACAGATAATTGGATATCTCATCCTCAATTGCAGCCGACACCTTTTTTGGAAGTTTTTTATGCTCTACATCAAGAAGTGAAAATATTTCTAAGACTTCAGTATAATTATTAAAAATATAATCTTCAGTAAAAAGTTCATCCTTATTTTTTAGCTTTCTCAAAAAATTAATAAGTCTAAGTTCTTGCTCTTTTTCAGTTTCATCTATCCTATGTTTAAGCTCTAGCAAATTTGAATCAATTTTTTTCTGAATGTCCCATACAATTACTTTTAGCTCATCAAGATCCTCGTAGATCTTTTCTTCCTCTAGCTGAATATTTTCTTTGCCTTTAACAGCGTCAACGTTTTCTCTTATTTTTTCAAGTTTTTCTTCGAATTTATCTATTTCCCACTGTTTAACACTTTCAATGTTATATGATTTTAATCTTTCTAGAAATGCTTTATATCCTTCAAGTAATCTTAAGATTTCTAAAAGTCTTTCTTCATTAGATTTTTCAACTCTGGATATCTCTTCAGCCAGCTCATCTATTTTCTTTTTTTCGTAGGGCATAATAATAACACCAAGGCTATTTTTAATATCTTAATATTTATTATATATTTTTACTGTTTTTATATATTTCTGCAATATTTAGTAAATATTCTTCTTCAGCAAAATGTAAATCGGCAGGAATAACTAATGTATGAGGGGGAAAACCATAGAATTCCTTGTCAAATTTAGATAATTCATCTATATATCCATATATAATTCTTTGAGTTTCCTGGCCAATTCTTGAAATAATTATTACTTTTTGAATTTTATTGTCTTCATCCAATGTTTTTAATATATCTATGGCTTCTTTCGGATTCATAAACAGATTTTGTTCTCTCTTTATATCAAGAAGTAGCATTGTATGAAGATTTCTACCTTTGTTTTCAATAATGGCTTCATAGAAACTTCTTGGGAAAAAGTTCTTTTCAGGGAATGGAATACTAACAGTTTTGCCAAATCTATAGATATGAAGACCTGTTTCAGCAATTGCAGAATAGATGGAAGAAGCATGAAGTATTTTCGTTTCAATTCCTTTTTTCTTGGCTCTTAATAAAATATCGGTATGAGTTGTTGCAACAAGAGGATCCCCAGAAACTAAAAGCGCAACCTCTTCTGAATTTGCAATATCAATAAAGGTGGGATTCTTTTCTATATCTTCTCTTGAAAGAAGAGTTAATTTTTTATTTAGAGCTTTTTCGAGCCATAGGAGATCAAAATAATTGGTATATGTATCCACATAAATATTTTTAATTTCTTTTAATAATTCAAAGGATTTCAATGAAAGGTCTTTTTCTGATAATCCTAAACCTATAAGGTAAAACATCTGTAGTTTAGTTGTGCTTTAAATATAAAAGATTTTAGATTTTACTCTGGTTTCCTTTAAATAAAGCTAATATTTTTATTAGAAGTTTTTAAAAATTAAGAAAAAAAAATTATATTAATATTTGAGATAGGTTTTAAATTCCCAGTCTGTGACATACATTGAATACTCTTTCCACACCTTTTTCTTGTGTTTAATGTATTTGTTAGATATATGAGAACCTAAAGCGTCTTTTATCACTTTGTCTTTTTCAAGCTCATTTATAGCTTCACCTAAATTTGTTGGCAATGTTTCAATTCCCCTCTCTTCCAACTCATCTGTTGATAGTTCAAAAAGATCATAGTCAACAGGTTCAGGTGGTTCAATTTGATTTTCAATTCCATCTAGTCCTGCCTTTAGCATTGCTGTAAATGCCAAATAAGGGTTACAGGTTGGGTCGGGTGATCTTAATTCTATCCTTAATGCCTTTTCATTTGTTGGATCATACCCAGGTATTCTTACCAAAGTTGTTCTGTTGGCCCATCCCCAAGATATATAAACAGGTGCTTCATACCCTGGAACTAATCTCTTATAGGAGTTAACAGATGGAGAACAAATTGCAGTAATTGCTTTGGCATGTTTTAAAATTCCGCCTATATACCACTTACCCTCATCTGATAAATTTTTTGTATTTGGATCGTAAAAGACGTTTCTACTGTTTTTGAATAAACTTTGATGGCAATGCATACCGTTTCCAGCTTCACCATAAAACGGTTTTGGCATATAAGTAACAGTGAGTCCCTCTTTAGCAGCTATGTTCTTTACAACTTGTTTGTATGTTATAACATCATCCGCAGCTTCAAGTGCACTTTCCTTAAACCTAAAATCAATTTCATGTTGCCCGGCTCCTACTTCATGGTGGGTAATTTCACTTCTAACACCCATCATCTGCATATAAAGTCCAGCCTTATTCCTAATCTCTTCCCCTAAATCGAGAGGTGAAAAGTCAGCATATCCCCCAGTATCATGAGGAACGAGTTTTCCATTTACATCTTTTAATAAATGAAACTCTACTTCTGGACCTACATAAAAGTCCATATTTTCCTCTCGGAGCTTTTCTATTTCTCTTTTCAAGAGACTTCTTGGATCACCTTCAAAAGGTTTAAGTGTAGTAGGATAACATACATCACATATTATTCTTGCCTCATCGAGCCATGGGATCATCCTAAAGGATTTTATATCAGGTACCAAGACACTATCACTGTTAGATATATCTGTAAATCCTTTAATTGAAGAGCTGTCAAATCCCATACCTGATTCAAATACAGAGTCTAAGAGATCAACAGATATTGAAAAGTTCTTGGGAATCCCAAGCATGTCAACGAACTGCAATCTTACATATTTTATGTTCTTCTCCTTTATTATTTTTTTTAGTTGCTCTTTGTCCATTTTATTCCTCCAATAATATTTTTTATAATTACCCATTTGTCTAGGTATTTAATAAAAAAGAGTAGTATCATCTACTATTTAATACTTACTGTTGAATAATGGCTAATTTAGGCCTAAATAGGTCTAAAAAAAATATAATTTGGCCTAAATAATAAAATAATTAAATAATAAAAAGTAATTCATCTCTCCAATCGTCTCTTATTATTCCATTTTTTATGTTTAGCATGGGTAGGTAGTTATGGAAGAATCTTATGGGATCTGAAAGTCTTATAGTCTGGACATTTTCTATAGAATCAGGGCCGTGATTTTTCTTAAGAGATGGAATTATTATTTTGTTAAAGTTCTCTACTATATCCTCGTCTCTCTCTCCTTCTAAAATCATTACCAGTGCAACGCTGCCGTCAACTTCTGCAAGGAAAGATTGGTAAATATGTTCTGTAAAAACAGTTCTAACATTGTTTTCCTCATTAATTTCTTGAACAACTTGAGAGTGTGGGATCCCAAGTTTAAATTTAATAATGTATAGGTGTCTAGCATTTATTGCTCCTATGCCAGATTTATCCAAATTTACATTAAGGTAATAATGAATAATTCCTTCTTCTTCAAGTTTTTTTCTTTTTCTGTAGACTGTCCTTACAGGAACCCTAGTTGACTTGCTTATCTGATTATCACTGCTCCTTGGGTTTCTTATTAAGGCTTTAATGATTAATTTTTCTTGGTCATCTATAGTTCTTCCTCTCTGAATACATACATCTTTTACCATAAAAATCCCTCTATTTCATGCCAGAATATGATGTTATCCTACCTAATAAGTATATAAAATTAACTATTATGAAACATTATTGCCATAAAAAAGCAATAAAAGAATATAATAATTATAATAAATAGCAAAATACTTATAAGATATTTAATCATTTTTATCATTGTAGTGATTTTATGAAGTCTTTGGATCAGGTTGATGTTGAAATTTATAACGCAATTAAAGAAGAAAAAAATCGACAAGATAAGGGGCTTGAACTTATAGCAAGTGAAAATTTTACAAGTGAGGCTGTTCTTGAAGCACAGAGATCTGTTATGACAAATAAATACGCAGAAGGTTACCCTGGAAAAAGATATTACGGTGGTTGCAAATTTGTCGATGTTGCAGAAACACTTGCTATCGAAAGGGCAATTAAACTTTTCAATGCAGATCATGCAAATGTACAGCCACACTCAGGCACACAGGCAAACATGGCAGTTTATTTTGCATGTTTAGAAATTGGAGATACTGTTCTTGGGATGGATCTATCTTGTGGAGGGCATTTGTCACACGGAGCTTCCTTTAATTTTTCTGGAAAATTTTACAACTTTGAATTTTATGGAGTTAATAAAAATACTTATAAAATCGATTTAGAGGATGTAAGACAAAAAGCTATCGAACTAAAACCCAAACTTATAGTGACGGGTGCAAGCTCTTATCCTAGAGAAATAGATTTCGAAGGATTTAAGGAAATTGCGGATGAAGTGGGTGCTCTTTTGATGGCAGATATAGCGCATATTGCAGGGCTTGTTGCATCTGGATTTCATAAAAGTCCATTTCCTTATTGTGACTTTGTAACATCGACTACTCACAAGACTTTGAGAGGGCCAAGAGGAGGCCTAATACTTTGTAAAGAAGAATACAAAAAAGATATTGATAAAGCCGTATTTCCTTTTTCCCAAGGAGGGCCTATGATGCACACAATTGCTGCAAAAGCAGTTTGCTTTAAAGAGGCGATGGGCCAAGATTTTATTAACTACCAAAAACAAATTGTAGATAATTGTAAGGTTTTATCAGAAGAACTAATGTCACTTGGGTATGAGCTTATTACTGGAAGAACGGATATACACTTGCTCTTAATGGATTTAAGAAAAAATGAGATGACTGGTAAAGAAGCTCAAGAACTTTTGGAAAGCGCTGGAATTACAGCTAATAGAAATGTCATACCTTACGATCCAAAACCTCCTAATATCACTTCTGGACTTAGATTAGGAGTGCCAGCAATTACTTCAAGAGGTATGAAGGAATCAGAAATGAAGCAAATAGCAGAAATGATTCACAATGTTCTTCAAAACAGAGATGAGAGTACTATAAATAAGGTTAAAGAAGAGGTATGGGAACTTTGTAAAAGATTCCCAATAGATCTATGACTACAAAAATACTAGATGGCAAGACCCTATCTGTAAAAATAACAAATGAACTTTCAAAGAAAGTAAGTGATTATAAAAAAAAAGGTCTCTGTCCTAAGTTAGCAACTGTTTTAGTTGGTAACGATCCTGCATCTAGAGTTTACGTTAATCTAAAAAAACAAGACTCTGAAAAAATTGGAATCGAGTACGAAGAATTTTATTATGATAGCATCTCTGAAAAAGATCTTCTGACGTTAATCGACAAATTAAATAAAAGAATAGATATTCATGGGATTCTTGTACAGCTGCCTTTACCAAAACATATTGATGCAAACAAGGTATTGGAAAAAATAGACCCATTAAAAGATGTGGATGGTTTTACACCAATAAATGT
>PWMA01000023.1 GCA_003558335.1 Candidatus Methanofastidiosia archaeon
ATATGTGTTCTGAGTTTCCTGCGCCGCCTGAAGCAATTACTGGTATACTAACGGCTTCGGCTATTGCCCTAGTTAAAGGAATATCATACCCATCTTTTGTACCGTCTGCGTCCATGCTTGTTAGAAGTATCTCTCCACAACCAAGATTTTCCGCTCTTTTTGCCCATTCTATTGCATCTATTCCTGTTGGAGTTCTTCCGCCGTGAGTATAGACTTCCCAACTGTTACCTTTTCTTTTTGCATCAATTGCAAGAACAATGCACTGACTTCCAAATATTTTTGAGGCTTCTTTTATTAGATCTGGATTTTGCACTGCTGAGGTATTAAGACTTACTTTATCCGCACCGGCCCTCAATATCGCCTTTATATCCTCAATGTTTCTTAATCCACCTCCCACTGTAAAAGGAATAAAAACTACATCACCCGTTCTTTCTACAACATCTACCATTATATTTCTTTTATCAGATGAAGCTGTTATATCAAGGAATACTAATTCATCTGCACCTTTCTCATCATAAAGTTGAGCCATTTCTACAGGATCGCCTGCGTCCTTTATATCAACAAACTTTATACCCTTTACTACCCTTCCTTGGTCGACATCAAGGCAAGGTATAATTCTCTTTGCATGCATCATATCACTCCTTTAGTTGAAAGTAAATCAATTCTCTCATTATATGAAGTTGCCATCAAAAGTGCCTTCCCAAAGGACTTAAAAACTGCCTCCATTTTATGGTGGTCATCTTCACCATAAAACTCCTTTACGAAAAGATTTAATGGAACCTTCTGTGCAAAGGAATCTAGGAAATGTAGGAATAGATCAGGAGAAACTTCTTCAATTTTGTCAAACTTAAAGTTTAAATCAAACTTTGTATAGTGTCTTCCACCTATATCAAGCGAAACCATTACGAGACTATCATCCATAGGGACGGTAGCCCATCCGGCCCTATTGATTCCTTTTTTATCTCCTACTGCTTCTGAAAATGCCATTCCCATAGCAATGCCTATATCTTCAACAAGGTGGTGAGTTAAGTCACCATCTGCTTTTAACTCTATATCAAAAAGACTGTATCTGCAAAAAGTTTCGATCATATGGTCAAAGAATTTTTTTGATGTTGAAACGTTATATTTCCCCTCGCCATCAATATTCAAATTAATCTTAATATTTGTTTCTTTTGTTTTCCTTTCAATTTTTGATTCTCTCAATAAAATCACCCAAAAACTTTACGTACTTCCTTTAAATCAATATTATTAGTATAAATAGCTGTTCCAACGACAGCTTTGTCAATTCCAATTTTGTCAAGCTCTATTAAGTTATCTATTGAAGATATTCCACCTGACGCTATTATCTCTACTTCAGTAATTGACAAAATCTTTTTATATAACTCTATATCTGGACCTTTCATTTTTCCTTCAACGCCTATGCTTGTGATAAGATAAGAAGAAGCATATTCATCTAACTTTCTAATCGCATCAGATATATTTAATCCTGAACCTTCTTTCCATCCAGAAATTGATATCTCTTCACCTTTAACATCTAAAGCTATGACAATTCTTTCCTTTCCAAATTCATTCTTTATTGTCTTTAATAGATCGATATTTTTTACTGCGGAAGTTCCCATTATCAGTTTGTCTGCTCCTGCAGCTATTAACTCTCTGAATACCTCTATACTCCTAATACCTCCCCCAACTTCGGTAGGAATTTTAACTTCAGAAAGGATTTTTTTTATAATATCTTTGTTTGTATTATTATTGTAAATTGCAGCATCTAAATCAATTAAATGTAGATAATCTGCATATTCAGACCATTTCTTTGCAATAGTTAGAGGGTCTGTATATTCAAAGATTTTATTATTGGGATCTCCTCCAACTAGTTGAACGCATTTTCTGTTTAGTATGTCAACGGCAGGTAATACTTTCATAAAGAGTTCTCCACGATATTTATGTAGTTTTTAAGAAGTTTCAATCCAATTTTACCACTCTTTTCAGGGTGAAACTGTGTTCCATAAATAAAATCTTTAGCAACTATTGAAGGAAAATTTATCCCATACTCTGTTTCTCCAAGAGTGTAATCAGGCCCACAAAATGGGGCGTAGGAGTGTACAAAATAAAAGTAAGACTCGTTATTAATCCCGTTTAGAAGGGGATCATCATCCAAAAACTCTACGCTGTTCCATCCCATGTGGGGAACTTTTAGGCCTTCTGGTAGTTTCCTCACAGAACCAGGAATTAGATTTAATCCTTTAAAGAATCCGTTTTCTTCACTATCTGAAAAAAGCATTTGCATTCCAAGGCATATTCCTAAAATTGGTTTTGTTTTAGATTCCTTCTTTAGCGCCTTAATAAATACTCCAAGATTTTTCATTCCATCTTCAAAGGCCCCAACTCCAGGAAGGATAAGACCATCACAGTCAAAATCCTCTTCTTTGTCTATGAAAACAGGATTTGTTTTCAAAAATTTAAAGGCCTTGTAAACACTCTTTAAATTTCCCATTCCATAATCTATTATCCCAATTTTAACAGACATTTATTATCTCCTTTAAGGCATCAATTAGCCTTACGCATTCTTCATATGTTCCAACTGTCGTCCTCAAATAATTTTTACCTTCAAAGTATCTTATTAATATACCTTTTTTTAAGAGGCTTTCATAAATTTTCTTTGGATTTTCTGTCTCAAATAGTATAAAGTTGGCACTTGAGGCAAGTGGGTCAATCCCATTTAACTGCTGCATCGCCCCATAAAGATACTTTCTATTTTCCTTTATTTTATTTACTGAGTCTTTCATGAAATTGTTGTTCTCAATAGCAAGCTCCATTATCTTCATAGAAATTAGATTTAGATTGTAAGGGAGTATAACTTTGCTCATAGAGTTGATCAGTGTTTCTGATGCTACGCAATATCCAGTTCTAAATCCCGCAAGTCCAAAAGCTTTAGACAATGTTTTCATTACTATGAGGTTGTCATAATGATTTAAGAGGTTTAAATTTGAGTGACCAGAAAACTCAGAATATGCTTCATCTAAGACCACAAGTACCCCAGTATCAAGTATAGCTTTTATCTCATCTTCAGGATAAAGAACTCCAGTGGGGTTGTTAGGATTACAAATCATCACAATTTTAGAATTTTTAGCCTCTGAGACAATCTTTTCAACAGGTAGAGAAAAGTCTTTGTTAAGTGAGACTAGTAAAGGCACTCCGGAATAAACCTTAGATATGGTAGAGTATAGAGAGAAGGTTGGAGAAGGAATCAAAACTTTCTCAAGCGGTGAAATGAAAGCTTTACCTATAGTGTCAATAATCTCATCGCTCCCATTTCCAACTAAAACGTTCTCTTTTTTAAACCCTATATAGTTTGCAATTTTTTCCCTGATTGCTGAGTTTGTAACCTATGGATATCTATTTGAAGGGATTTTTAGGGCATAATCATTTAATGTTGTAATTACAGACTCGTTTCTCCATGGAAGCTCATTTGCATGTAGTCTTACTAGATTCTCGCCAGATATTGAAATCTCTGAAGAGTAAGGGGAAAGAGAGTCAAGGATTTCTCTATCAAATTTACTTTTCATCTTCAAACCTCACATTGACTGCTTTTTCGTGTGCGAATAGGCCTTCTGATCTAGCAAGTGTAGATATGGCCCCTCTATAGTTTTTCAATCCCTCTTTTGTAACATATTGAAATGTATATTTTTTTAAGAAGTCATCGACAGATAAACTTGAATAGAATTTAGCAAATCCTGAGGTTGGAAGGACGTGATTTGTTCCTGAAACATAGTCACCTATGGCCTCAGGAGCGTAATCTCCTAAAAATACAGACCCTGCGTGTTTAACCTTTGTAAGTAGTGAAAAGGGCTCTTTTGCCATAATCTCAAGGTGCTCTGGAGCAAATCTGTTTGATATATCTATTGCATTGTCTATAGAAGATACAATAAATATACCTCCTCTTTTGAGGGACTCTTTTAGTATTTCCTTTCTTGGAAGAACTTTGAGCTCATTTTCTATCTCTTTTTTGACCTTGTCTGCAAGCTTCTTTGAAGTAGTTAGTAAGTAAGCTGATGCAAGAGGATCGTGCTCAGATTGGGCAAGCATATCCAAAGCTATAAACCTTGGATTTGAATTTTCTTCAGCTAGTATCATTACCTCACTTGGCCCTGCAGGAAACTCAGTTGGAGTTTCTATGAGTTTTTTAGCCATTGTGACAAATCTATTTCCCGGTCCTACGATTTTAGAAACTTCTTTAATTGATTCTGTTCCATAAGACATTGCAGCTATTGCTTGAGCGCCTCCGACCTTGTATATCTCATCGACTCCTGCGATATCAGAAGCCACCAATACTGCATCGTTACATCTACCATTTTTATCAGGAGGCGTTGTCACAACTATTCTTGGAACGCCACATATCTTTGGAGGAATCGCTGCCATAAGTACTGTTGAGGGATATGTTGCCCTTCCACCAGGCACATATATCCCTGCACTTTCTACAGGCAAAATCATCTGCCCTGCAGTAATACCTTTTTTTTCAAATAAAAAGGATTGGGGCAACTCTCTTCTGTGAAAGTCTTCTATATTCTCAGCTGAAATCTCTAAAGCTTCAATAAGTTCAGTGTCAACATTTTCATATGCCTCTATAATCTCATCTTGATCTACTAAAAAATCATCTATTTTGGCCCCATCAAATTTTAATGTATATTCTCTAAGTGCTTCATCGCCTCTATTTTCTACATCTAAAAGAATTGATCTTACATACCCATCATCTTCTAGCAGTAACTTTCTCTCTTTATTTTTTTCAAATAGAGCTTTTTCACCTTCATAAATTTCAATCAATTAGTCCACCAACCTTTCTATAGGAATAATGAGAATTCCAGTTCCACCTATCCTCTTAAGTTTTTGAATTGTTTCTGAAACATCGCTTTCATCAACTACAAAGTGTGCTGCAACAAGAGACTCTTTTGATATCACATGCATAACTGTTGGCCCTCCAAGTCCACGAAACTCTTTTTCAAATTCTCCCAAGGACTTTGTCGGTAGATTTACCATAATATACTTTTTACCTTGTGCATCCAAGACACTTTTAATTGATGAAGAAAGAAGTTCAATTTCATTCTTCTTATTTTTAATACTATTTTTATTTGAAATTAGGACTGCCTCAGAGTCAACAATTGTTGATATAGATTTTAGATTGTTTACCACTAGAGTTGTTCCAGTGCTAACTATGTCTGATATTAAATCTGAAACTCTCAAATAAGGAGCTATCTCAGTTGAGCCTGATACTTCAATCACTTTCAGATTGATTCCTTTATCCTTAAAGTATTTATCCGTTATATTTGGAAATTCTGTCACTATTTTCATGCCATTTTTTATATCTTGAAAGGATTTTATAGGAGAACTCTTTGGTGCTGCAATTGTAAGTGTGCATTTTCCAAATCCCATTTTTTGTAGGATTTCTACATCTGCATCTCTTTCCATAATTATATCAAGCCCAGTTATGCCTATATCCACAACTTCATCTTGGACATATTCTGGCATGTCTTGAGTTCTAACAAAAACTGCTTCTATATTTTTTTCTTTAATTTGTGAAAACAACTTCCTGCCGCTATCCTCAAATTCATAACCTGATTTTTTCAATATGTCAAGACAAGGGTTTGATAATCTGCCCTTTTTAGGAATAGCTATTTTTAACATAAAATACCTCCGCCAAATAGGCGTAATTAATTATGATGATAGGAAGTACATGATAAAATAAAGGTAGAACTAAACTTAACGTTTTCTATAACTGTTTTCATATACTTCACATAGAATTTTTAAAGTATCAATTTTTAAGCATTTTGGTTGTTTAAGAGAAAGTTTTAAATATACAATAAAGTAGATAAAAAAAGAAGCGGTCATAGTGTAGTGGTCTAGCACCTGAGCCTTCCAAGCTCATGACGCGGGTTCAAATCCCGCTGACCGCACTTTTTTGTAAAACAAATGCGTTAACTCTTTTCTCCTAAATTTGATTTAAGTAATCTAGAAAACTTAAAATAAAAAATAATAATTAAATTAATACTTGTTTAGAGTTTCTTCAGCCTCAGAGATAATCGTGAGTGCCATGGCCCTTATGTAGGGGTCGCCTATTCTAGCAAGGTCTTGGAGCATTTCCTTGTTCTTTTGGTAGTACAAGACAACTCTCATCTTAGATTCTGGTATGTTCTTTTCCATCGCTTCACCCCCCACAGGCTTGACCGTGCAGAAAGAGTTCCCTCTTCCTTTTTTCACTGACCTTAAATCTATAGACTTCATTTACAATCCCAAGATACTCTTCCAATATCTTCGCAACTGACTTTGCCTTCTCTGAAGTTCCCTCACTTCCAAAAC
>PWMA01000089.1 GCA_003558335.1 Candidatus Methanofastidiosia archaeon
TAATAATTTCAATACATAGGTCGGTACAAATATCAAGACAAGCTTCAAACTTCTTTTCTTCCTGCTTTGACCACATCAATATCCTGTCAACACCCCAAAGATGACCAGCAATTGTCATTGGCCCGGTGACAGTTCTTAGAACGGGAACAAGTTTTTCGTACTTTTCAACTAGGATCTTAGCAGAACCTTCAACGATTGAATTTCTTCCTTTTGACAAAACATCTTTCGGCATGCCATATTTTGTTGGGTCTGTATTTTCAAGAACATGTTTTGTAGGGGATGGATGTCTAAGTTCTGTTCCAAGGTCAATTTCAGCGCCAAGCATAGTTGCTTCGGACACTAAATCATTGTGTGTTAATAATACATCTAA
Organism: Candidatus Methanofastidiosia archaeon; assembly: GCA_003558335.1. Lineage (GTDB taxonomy): Archaea > Methanobacteriota_B > Thermococci > Methanofastidiosales > Methanofastidiosaceae > Methanofastidiosum. The sequence continues at coordinate 371 of PWMA01000089.1, forward strand.
GCCCCAAACTTCATATCTGCCCGCTTGTAATTTCGCAATTGCCTTTGAATCGGTCTGGCACTCTGGCCAAGTAACGTTTGTCGAAGCCATTAATTCCTTGCAAAAGTTAGAAAGAACCATTACAGGCGTTCTATCAACACGACCGCCAGCCATAGCAGACATGAATCTTCTATATGGCGTCATTTCTCTTAATGCCAAATAATTCACCAATAAAAATCCAAATTATTACCATTTAGAGGCAGGAACCCCGCCCTTGCCCCAGTTTGCCTTAGGTAACTCTGTTATTAAAACCTCAACTGCATCAAGAGGCGCTCCAGAAACTTCACTTACACATTTTGAGACTTCTTTAATTAATTTTTCTTTTTTTATTTCGTCTGTATTCTCTTTCCATAGATATATTTCTACTAAAGGCATATTATCTCCAATGTTCAAAGAAAAAACAGTATTATAAGGTTAATGATTAATAGTCTATTCAAATAAGTTTCTTTTTCTATATGCCATACCTTGGAATATTGCAATTAACTCGTTATCTTCATTGAATACTCTGACATTATAAGTTGCAATTTTAGGATTAATTGAAACTTCTTTTGCTTCTGCAAACAAAGAACCCTCGGAGATAGCTTTCAAATATGAAATATTCACATTTAAAGCTACAGAAATATTTCCATGAGTATTTGCCGCGACTGCAAAAGCAAAATCTGCGAGAGAAAATATTGCTCCCCCGTGAACTGTATTTACTGCATTCAGATGTGTTTTCGCTATTTTAAGCTTGGCCTTTGCATAGCCTTTAGAGTACTCTAGCAATTCTAAACCTATTTGATTGGCAAACTTATCCTTTTTTGAAAATTCATTAATAAAGTCCATATTATCTATTTACTTGAGAATTCAAGATTTTTATGATTAATTGAACCTTTTAAATTTCTATAAAACTAAAAGTTATATACAAATAAATAGAAACAATAGTATTCTTAGAAAAAGGTAAATACAACCCATCTTGGATACTTGCCTATAAAGTTGCTAATATACTAAAGACTACAATTGACGATCTATATATTTTTGAAGAAAAGGACTTAGAATAAATTTCTAAAAATTTTATAATCTTTCTTTTTTAACTTTTACCTCATAATGGCTCGGAACTTCTTCATCTTCACTTATTAGTTTTATACCTAAAATTTTATATTTTTGAACTGCCTCGTCTTGAAGAGTTATTTCTATTATATTTCCTTGATTCAGTTCTATCTTTGTATCGCCTATTAATATTAAATTCGATCTTTTAAAATAGGCCTCTAAAAATAAAGTTTTATTTTGATCTTTTTTTATTAGTTTTATTGTTTCCCAAGGTGTTTCGCTAAAGATTTCCCTTAGTCTTTCTTGTTTTTTGTTTTCTAATTCATCCTCAACAATTTTTATTGCGTAGGGATAAAGGCTTTGTATTCTAAAATCAAATACACCATTATAGCTAGAAGGTAGTGAAATGGATTTTATGTAATGATTATCCCTCAAGTGAGCATACGCATTATTAATTCTTTCAGATGTCCAGTTATTAAACTCTTGAACTACGTCTTTAGGACTAATCCCATCTTTTTTTTCTTTAACTAACTCTCTATATAGAAAAAGAAGTAAATTGTTATAGTCATCCTTATTAGCCATTGTAACAGTTTCCATACTATTATGGCCTTAAATATTTAACTATTATATTTTTTATAAATTTAATAATAAGGTATTTTTATAGTATTAATATAGCTTCAATATAATTTGAAGCTTTACAAAAATCTTTAAAAAGAAGGTAGAAAATATTATTAGTAAGGATGTGACTTTATGAACTTCATAAAAAATAAAAGTTTATTGATCGTTTGTGGGATACTGTTCTCAAGTTTAAGTTTAGGATGCTTATACGATGAATCAACAAATCTTGAAGGAACTTCGTGGAATTTAGAAGAATATCTGTCCAAAGAAGGAACTTTTATTGAAACAATCCAAAATTCCACAGCAACGCTAATTTTTGATGAAGAGAGGACAACAGGAACTTCAGGATGTAACAGTTTTTTTAGCGAATATTCTTTAGAAAACAAATCATTGTCTTTTGGACCTATTGGTTCTACATTAATGTATTGTACTGATGAGGGAATAATGGATCAAGAGTATACTTATTTTATGAGATTAGAGAAAGTCCAATCTTATGAAATTGAAGACGGACTGTTAAAATTAATGGATAGCAAAGGAGAGATTTTATTAGTATTCTCTAAAAATTAATTTATGGAAATATAATATCTCTATTTATGTGCACAATATACACTATAATAATAAATAAAATTGTGGCTACTAGAAGTTTTATATTTTCAATCTTTTTTTCTTGGAGATTAGATTCTTCATTAACATGTAATGGCAAAAAATTTGGCAAATTGTCAAAGTAGCTCTTAGTTTTTTTGGATTTAGATTCTTCTTCATCTTTTTCTTCGGTTTCCAAAGTGGGTAACAGTTTCATTATATTCCCTTAATTATAAATAAGCGAAGTGTTTTTAATTCTTTAGGTAGTATAATCAAATCTTTATTCAATTTAGTGTTAAAGTGGTATTGTTCAGAAAGGCATAAGTATTACATAGTTTTAATCTATATTATGAAAAGAAACAAAATGAAATACTTTTTAATTTATATTTTGATAATCACTATTTTTTTAAATACAGGTTGCACTCAAACTGATGAACCTCCAGATCAACATTTTTTAATCGATAGAGAAGCTAAAATCCCTGAAGATGCAGTAAAAGTAACTCCTGAAACAGATTTAAATCCTGTTAAATCTTATTCCGAGGATTATTATGATCCTGTTCCATTACCTTATCCCATAAATACTGCTGGAGCAGAAGATTCGGCATTTATTCTTCCTGATGGTAAAACGCTTTACTTTTGGTTTACACCAGATGTTCGTGTTCCTCCAGAAAGGCAAATTTTAGATGGGGTTACTGGCATATATGTTTCCCAAAAACAAGGAGATTTCTGGACAGAGCCAGAGAGAGTATGGTTAAATGACCCTGGGAAACTATCATTAGATGGTTGCGGATTTATAAGGGATAATGAAATATGGTTTTGTTCTGTTAGGGAAGGTTATGCCCATTCGGGTTATGGCAGCGGATTAAATTGGTTTAAAGCAGAATTTGATAGTTCATTGAATAAATGGAAAAATTGGAAATTAATAAACTTCCCGATAGAATATGAAGTTGGAGAATTACACATACACGAAAATGAAATTTATTATCATTCTAATCGGCCTGGCGGAAAAGGTGGAATGGATATTTGGGTAATAACTATGAAACCTGATGGGACTTGGTCTAAACCACGAAACTTAGAAATAAATACAGAAAGAGATGAAGGATTTCCTGCAATATCTCCGGATGGAACCGAGTTATGGTTTAGTAGAGATTATGCCATATGGAGAAGCAAAAAAGTTGATGGTAGATGGATAGAACCAGAAAAAATGTTTTCCCCTCTTGCAGGAGAGCCTTCAATCGACATTTATGGTAATGTTTATTTTACACATCATTTCTTTGAAGGAGATAGAATGATTGAAGCAGATATCTACGTTGCATATAAAAAATAATTTAATTTTTTAATTCTAGTTAAATATTTAGTCTCCAATTATCTTTATCAGTACTCTTTTTTTTCTTTTTCCATCAAACTCTCCATAATATATTTGCTCCCAAGGGCCAAAATCAAGTTTTCCCCCTGACACTGCTAGAACAACTTCTCTTCCCATGAACTGCCTTTTGATGTGAGCATCGCCATTTGTTTCACCAGTTCTATTATGCCTATATAGATCTGGATTATGAGGTATATTATTTTCTAGCCAGTCCTTAAAATCTTGATGAAGTCCTGATTCAGCATCATTTATAAAAACACTTGCAGTTATGTGCATAGCGTTGACAAGACACAACCCTTCTTCTATCTGACTTTCTGTTAAAGCGTCCTCAACTGAGGACGTTATATTAATAAATTCTACTCTATTTTTTGTATCAATCCATATTTCTTTTCTAAAACTTTTCATAGAATAATATTAGAAGAGCTATTTAAAATATTTTTCGTTAAATTATCTATAATTTAAATATAAATGTATTATTTTTCCGAGTATTTATGGAAAAATTATCTTACAATCATGACTGAAGATTTTGATTTGTGCAATACTTTTTCTGAAACGCTGCCTAAAAAAATCCTGTCTATAGCAGATATACCCTTTGCCCCCATTACGACTAAGTCATTTCTTCGTGACATTCTTATAATTTCCTCATCAGGCGCCCCCTCAACTAATTTTTTGGCAATTTTGACTCCAACTTTAGAAGCAATTTCTTCTATTTCGTCCAATAAAATAGCCCCTTCATCCTTCATTTTCTTTCTGATCTGTTTTATTTCTTTCTGATCTGTGTATATTACGGGGGAATAAGGTGGACCTACAAAAGCACTTATAGGTACATGGACAACGTATACCGCAATTAAATCTAATTCCATTTTTTTAGCTAGATATATTGCCTTTTTTGCAGACCTCATTGAAGGTTTTGAACCGTCAACGGGCGCTATTATTCTTTTAAATTCTTTTTCCATAATAATACTATAGCGATCAATGTTTTATATGTTTTAGCATTATAATTAGATTTAGTTAATAATTATATCCACCCATACTCAACAAATATCTTTTCTCTCTTACACACTGGACATCTAAAAGTTCTTAAGATATGTGTCCTTGAGATTTGTTTTCTTTCTATTTCGTCCATAGGGATGTGATGATCATCGCACTCATAATTCGGATTCATGTGAAACTATTGAGTATTTTTAGTTATTTATCTCTTTCTAAATTATATATGTACAGTTTAAAATCAAAAACAATTATATAATTCCCGGATCTATATTATTTGGAGACAAAATGGAAAAGCCTAAAATTATAATGCATAATACTGTTAGTCTTGATTCTTCAATGAAAGATTTTGAATTTAATATAGCCCTGCATTATAAAATTGCAAGTAGTTATAATGCTGATGCACATCTTATCGGTTCAACAACTGCAAAATCAGGATTAGAAGCGTACGCAGGAAAAATTGAACCTGAAAAAGAATCTGACTATAGAAAAAAAGGGCATGGTAAAAATAGTAAAATTCCATTTTGGATTATGGTTGATACAAAAGGAATGCTTAAAGATCTATTGCATATGTTTAGAAGATTCGACTACTGCAAAGAAGTCATAGTCCTTTTATCTAAAAGTTCACCAATAGACTATGTTAATTATCTTGAAGAAAGAAACTATGAATACATAGTATCTGGAAAAAGCCAAATTAACTTTTTGAAGGCTTTAAAAGCTTTAAATTCTAAATACAAAATAGAAACAATATTGACAGACACTGGTGGAACACTCAATTCTATTTTATTGAAAAAGAAATTAATTGATGAGATAAGTCTAGTAATTGCACCCAATATTGTTGGTAAAAATTCTTCCAATCTATTTAAATTATTGGATATTGATAAAAATATATCTCTTGAATTAAAAAGAGTTGAAGTTATAGATAAAAACTATATCTCTGTTCTTTATACTGTTTTATATTAATTTTTAGACTATTAGATGATCAAATATACATAAGTTGACACAAAAAAAGAAATTAACGCATACCGCTGATGTATATTTTCTAAGTACTGATGTGAGATAAAATGAAGTTGTTAGAAAACAATTCATGTTGAAAGTTTAATATTATTAATATAAAAGAGATATTTTTTTAAAATATTAATAATTAATAACATGCATGGTTGCATAATTCGTGCTTGCGGCAACTATGTCTATAAGCTGTTTTTTCTTTTTCTAAAAAACGGCCTTTATTCA
>PWMA01000110.1 GCA_003558335.1 Candidatus Methanofastidiosia archaeon
AGGATTTAATCCTGCAAAGGGGGACTTAAAAATAGCTGTGATAGACGGTATGGTCCAATGTATAGATAGAGACACTCAAGATGTTATTTCAGAAAAGGATAGGATTAAAAGATTAAATATTTGAATAATAGTTATTAATTAATAACTATTATTTTAAGAGAGAAGGATCTCTTTTATCTATATATTCTTTTATAGCTTCTTCAACTGTTGAACTTCGTTCTCCCGTATTCAAAGATACTTTAATCGACCTAGGTATACCTAATTTATCTTTAATTAAGGTATCAAGAGCGCTTACAATATTCTCATCAAGAGAAAAACTTTTTATTACTTTTTTTTTCTTATATTGAGATTTATTTGGTTCTTTGTGAGCAAAACGTTGATTCATTATCTCTTTTTTTTCTTTTTCGTGATCTAGCTCTTCTTTAGTGAGAACAACCCTTCTCTGTATTTCTTTTTCCAAATCATTCTTTAATCCATCAGTTAAAGCCACTATATTCCCTCCAAAACTCTTTTACATAATTGAATGTGGTCATAAGCTCCCCTTGAGTTCAAATAGTATTCAAATATTGTTTTACCGTGTGCAAAACTTTCAGATAATTTAGTATCTATCCTTATATTTGGACTTATCATATCTTTAAAATGTTCCATTCCTTCAAAGAATTCAATATATTCTTTAGTTCTTTTTACCCTGTCGTCTACAAATGTTGGGATGATAAGATCTATCTTCAAGTTTTTTTGGAAGTCTTCTCTCAAATCATAAATAAGTTTGTCAACTTTGAAAAGGCCTTTCACAGAAAGATACTCCATTGATACTGGAACTATTAGTTTTTGACAAAAATTGAGTGCGTTTTCATTTAATATACCCAATCCTGTTTGACAATCAATTAGTATATAGTCGTATTTATCAATATGTTCTAGTCTTTTCTTTAGTGCATTTTCTCTATTTCTCCAACCTACCATTTCCAGAGCGACTTGGGAGATTGTTTCATCTGAAGGTAATAAATCTAAATTTTTTCTAGCAGTGGTAATACATTCTTCAAAAGGAGCTTCGTCTTTTAACAGATGATAAATGCTTTTAGTAAATTTAACGCCCAAGCATTCCGCATCATTTCCTTGATCGTCTATATCTATTATAAGCACTTGTTTGCCGGCAAGAGCTAAAGCGTGACCTAGGTTTATAGTAGTCGTAGTTTTGCCGGTTCCTCCTTTTTGATTGTATATGGCAATTGTTTGCATGATATCACCTATTATTTATTAAATATTATATAATAATTATTAGTTATTATTTGTTATATAATATTTAATAGTTAATAAATATTTATAAACTTTTTGCCTTATAAACTTACTTTTATGACTATTTTAACCTAGATAAATTGATCAAAAAAGTATTTTTAGGGACAATTGACAAGATAAGGCCAAATAATAAGTAATATCTATTAATTAATATATAATAACTAATAATTAATAATTATTTTAATCGATTATGTTTCCATTTGGATCAACTATTATGCCCTTTTTTTCGAGATTAGCCCTCAATCGCCAAAAAGAAGTACTGGAAATACGTTTTTTTGCTTCTTTTAAGAATTTTTCAGCTGCTTTTGGGCTAATAAAGTGTCTTTTAGTGAATTCAGCCTCTAAAAGCTTTATTCTGTTCTTTCTTCCACCGCTTCCTTTAGACTCCATAAGTTTTATTTCACGTTCAATAGCCCTTATCAAATCTTCTTTAGAAATGCCATATTTTTTTGACAATTGAGTTTCTAAATCCAAAAATATACCTCCGACGTTTCAAAACTCTGTATTTTGAAATAAAAGAAGTTGTTTCATTAATAAATCTTAGCTTTTAAGATACATTCACAATCTTATTTGAATACAGGAGTTATAGTATATAAATTTATATATTACTAAAAACATTTAAGTATAGTGGGATCTCTTTGAAGATACAAGTATATGGTTACATTGAGGGGAACGTAGTAAAAATAGTTGTCAAGCCTGCGACTAGATTGTTACCTGAAATGTTCAAAGAATATCTAAGAGATATGAAAAAATTTTCTTTTGTGTATAATAAGAATATTGAAGCTAATGAAGTTACTATAAAAGATCCCAAACAACTTGTATCTATATTAAATTATTTCAATAAAAATTATAGAATCACTGGAGAGTTAGAAGGTACAAAAGTATATTCTTGGGACGATATGGGACTTTTTTTAAGAGAAGCTATTGATGTTTTAACGATGAAGACGTTGGAAAGAAAAAATCAAAAAATAGTGGTATATTGTTCAAGGATCGATATTCAATTTATGAATAAAATTTATGGAGAGAGGTTGCCAAATTGGATTGTAAAGTATGACAAAAAAGATAGAGGATTAGTTGTAGAGGAATTGCTTAATGAATCCAATGTTAAATTCATAAAAGAAAGTACAGGAGATAAAATAATATACTATGTTGAACAAATACCTGAAAAATTAGAAGAGTGGCTTAATCTTAAAGATAAATTTATAGAGAGGCAATCGTCCTTATAATTAATGGGCAAGGGAATCTATTCACTAGTGCTTATTCTTGAAAGTCAACAACACATCGGAATAGGAAAATTGGGAAGATATTTTTTCAAAAAAGGATATTATGTTTATAGTGGAAGCGCCATGGGTGGATTTGGTAGAATTAAATATCATTTGAAAGAAAATAAGAAAAAAAGATGGCATATTGATTATTTAAGTGAGAAGGCTAAAATAGTTAAAATTATTAGATTAGAAACAAAAATAAACTACGAACACTATATTTCTAAAAATTTGTCCTATGAAAAAGGTGCTGAGATTCCTGTATTTAAGTTTGGGTCTTCAGATTGTAAAAAAGGTTGTGAGGCTCATCTTTTATATTTTAAAAATATGCCAAAAATAGAGGATATATACAAAAAATTAGATCTAAACTTTGATATTTTTAGAGAAGGAGATTTCAAGAACATATAAAATTTCAAAGTCTAATTTTAACTTATTTTTAATTTTATAATGGAAATTTTTATTTTTTAGAAAATTAGTCGTATTTTTCAATGGGTAAAGAGAAGATTGGAGTAGATAGGCCTTGCCATTGTTGGATAAGTAAAAGCCTAAGTTACACAAAAATGTACGTATATACTCTCCACCATCTAATCCTCCGTGATACGATAAATCAATTAACTCTCGGGGGTGCAATTCAATCGGTAAATAAGGGGGATTGAATACAATGAGATCAAATAAGAACCCATTTTTAATAGAAGAAAAAATATCAGAAGCAAAAAGATGGAGATTATTTATTGAATTTGCTAAAGCATTTTTTTTAGAGAGATATAAAGAATGAGGGTTGATATCGCATCCAAATGTAAAGGGAATTTCTTTAGAAAGATGTAGAGATATAACACCACTACCTACACCAATTTCAAGACTTCTAAAACATGATGTAGGATTAATGGAATCTATAATTAAATAGGAATCTTCAGAAGGCGGATACACGTTTTCATCATGTGCCATTTTAAAATCTAAAATCTCCATACCACTACCAAAGCATTATAAAAACTAAATAAAATTATAAATGTAACGGAAGAATAACTATATAGGACATATTATTATTTAAGGGGCTGCTAAAGTGATTAGCTTCAAAATAAATAACATTGATACAAATACATATATTAGTAATTTTAATCGCCAAATCAAGAGTGTAAATGACTCTGTTTTAACCCTTGAAGAGGCAGTGAAGCTTTTAGAAAAAGAGTGTCTAGATGAAATGCAAGACAAATGTAAAATAGTTATAGATTTAGAAAAAGAAGGAAAAATTTACGAAAACAAATTGAAGAGAGATATCGAGGATATACAAGAATTAGGGCCAAATGAAAAAAGATATATAGAAATCTCAAGTATAATAGGAGATATTGGCCAAAAAGCAAAAGAAACATCAGAGTCATTAATTAGTTTAAAATATGAGCAAAGTTTAAATAAATCAAGTAAGGATTTAGTTAAATTGGTAGAGACAAACGAGAGTATAACAAGGAAGATATACATAACAGTAAAGCATTTAGAAGAAACTAATAATGAAAAAATAAATAAATTTTCTAAAAAAATATTATATAATAAAAAAGAAGTAGAGAGATTAGCAAACTACATCTTAGATAAATATGCTAAAGAATTTCAATTGGAAGATTCATCTGAAACTTTTAAGAATATGGTAGTTGCTTTAAAAAAAATACCGGAAGATGCAGAAAAAATAATCCTAATGATCACAAAAGAATGTTAGGTATTGCAATGAAAGTGATAGAATTAAATAAAGTTTCAAAAAAATACAAAAACATAATAGCAGTTAACGATTTTTCTTTTGTTGGTGAAAGTGGAAAAATTTACGGATTTTTAGGGCCAAATGGAGCTGGAAAAACAACTACGATTAGAATGATTATGGGGATCATAGAGCCTGACTTTGGATACATAAATGTTTTTGGTCAAAAACTTTCAGAGGAGAGTAAGAAAAAAATTGGATATCTGCCTGAGGAAAGAGGCCTTTATAGAAAATATAAAGTAATCAACATTTTAACCTATTTTGGAAGACTTAAGGGATTAAGTTTAGAAGAATCTAAAATAAATGCTGAGGCATGGCTTGATAAAGTTGGACTTAAAGATAGGGCTGAGAATAAAATAGAAGAACTATCTAAAGGGATGCAACAAAATATCCAACTTATAGTAGCCCTAATAAACAATCCAGATCTTATTATACTTGATGAGCCTTTTACAGGACTTGATCCAATAAATACTAGACGTATGAAAGAGATTATTTATTCCTTAAAAAAATCTGGAAAAACAATAATTTTTTCCACACACCAAATGGACGAAGCCGAGAGAATTTGTGATCATATAGTTTTAATTAATAAGGGAGAAAAAATAATAGATGGGCCTTTAGAAGATATTAAAAAAAGATATTCCAAAAATTATGTTTCTGTTGAATTTAAAAATAAAGTATCAGACATTGAAGATATAGATGGTGTGCAAAAGGTATACTATGAAGGAATCAGGGCTGAGATAGAGCTAAAGAAAAATTATGAGTATAATGATCTATTGGAAGCGTTATTGCAAAGAGGGGACATTACTAAATATGAAGCCTCTAAATCTTCTCTTGAAAGTATTTTTGTTGAGGTAGTTACGAATGGGATCTAATTCTAAAATAGTAGCAATAACTGAATTCCTAACTAACGTTAAACGAAAAGAGTTTATTATACTCACAATACTACTTCCATTAATACTTGTAATGTCAATGATTATTCCTATGATATTTATGCAGACGGTATCTTATGAAAGGGAAGTTTTAGGAGTAATAGATGAAACAGATTTTGTTTTGCCAATCTTGAAAGAAAGATATACAGATTATATTATAGAAGCTGTATCAAATGAAGATGAAGCTAGAAAGCTTCTTGAAAATAACAGTATATCTGGATACATTGTTATACCTAGTGATTTTATAGATGTTGGAAAAACTTCTTATTATTCTAAAGTCCATCTGTCATCGTTTTCACCAGCTAGCATAAATCTTGAAGGTATTCTCTCTGATATAGTTATTGAAAGGCTCTTAAAGGATAAAGGGGTTCCAGAAGAAACGGTAGGGAAAGTTAAAAATCCGATTCAAATGGAAAGAATTACTATAACAAGGAGGGGTGATGAAGTTGAAACACCCTTTTCTTTGGTTGGAACTTACTTACTTCCAATATTCCTATTTATGTCAATTATGAATGCAGGAGGATATCTTCTTAATGGGATAATTGAAGAAAAAGAAAATAAAGTAGTTGAGGTACTACTATCATCTATATCCTCTAACGAACTACTTACAGGTAAAATAGTTGGGTTGGGTGGCTTGGGAATACTTCAAGTTGGAATTTGGATAAGTGGTATGGCTATAATCACATCTATTTTTGGTATTCAATTAGTTTCACTTGAAAAAGGTTTTTTGATTATGATATTCTTTATTTTAGGATATTTATTATATTCTTCAATATTTACCATGATAGGCTCAATTTCAACAAGTACCAGAGATTCTCAACAGATATCTGTAATTGTCTCATTCTTAGTGTTTATCCCATTGCTATTATTTTTTGGGATAGTTCAAAATCCAAATGTAGCTTTCATA
>PWMA01000015.1 GCA_003558335.1 Candidatus Methanofastidiosia archaeon
ACCTTCCATTTTTCAAGCCTGACTTGCACATTGTTTTAGCCGATCCTTTGAGGGCAGGTCAAGAGCTTTTATACCATCCTGGAGAAACAAATGCAATGATGGCCGATGTTGTTGTTATTAATAAAGTCGATTCTGCAGGTTCTGATCAGATAACTACCGTCAAAAATAACATTCAAAAAATAAATCCCAACGCATTAATAATTGAAGCAAAGTCCCCTGTTTTTGTTGAAGATCCTCATTTAATTGATGGTAAAAAAGTTCTGGTAGTTGAAGATGGTCCAACGCTTACCCATGGTAATATGGGTTTTGGCGCGGGAACTGTAGCTGCAAATAAATACAATGCCAAAGAGATCATAGACCCAAGACCTTAGACTATTAACTCAATAAAAGAGATATATGATACATATGAACAACTTGGAAAAGTATTGCCTTCAATGGGTTATAGTAAAGAACAGATAAAAGATTTAGAAACTACAATTAATAATGTGCCTTGCGATGTGGTAATTGTAGGAACACCTATTGATATAGGTAGATTCATGAAACTTAACAAACCACTTATAAGAGTAAATTATTTGTTAGAAGAGCTTGGAACTCCCAATTTAACAGATATATTAGAATCCTTTAAAAAAGAAAGAGGGCTTTAACCCTCTATTTTATCTATTACTTTCTTACACTCTCTTAAGGACATACCTAGAGATGAAGATTCAGATATAAGGGCACTTATTTCTATAACATTGAATAACTCATCAACCGTTGCACCCGCATCTATAGCATTTCTTATATGGACATCAAGACAAAATGGAGTTTTTAGTGCAGCGGCGGCTGCAACAGCTACAAGTTCCGCTGTTTTTACATCCAACGCGCTTCCTCCCATAAGATGGAGAACTCTCTTTGTCCTTGGAACAAAGTATTCTTCGTCTTTTGAAATTTCTTGAGTAATAAATGGAATTTCTCCATATTTTTCCTTAATTTTTTTCAATAGTTCTTGTTTCATTTTCTATCTCCTTTAGTTTTCTAAGTCCAACTGCAAGTGCTGAAGACTCACTCATTAATGCAGCTATTAAAATAACTTGAAATATCTCTTCCTCAGTAGCGCCAAAGTTAAAGGCCTGTTTAATATGAAATGCAAGACAATGGGCACCATTGCTGCCAACAGCGCCTGCTATTGCAAAAAGTTCAGTTTCCTTTGGCGAGAATATTTTGTTTGAACCCATAAGGTGGAAAAGTTTTTGAACTGAAGGAACGAAATCTTTTTCATCTTTTGACATTTCTTTAAGAATGAATGGAACCTCCCCATAGAAATTCTCTATTTTTTTTAGCGTTTTCTCAACGTTTAGAGTCATAGGAACACCGTTAAACGGTTGAAAATCAATACTTTAAATGTTTTTTGGGAATCAAAAAAAATTATTCTTTCTTTGAAGACTCTATAATTCTATCGATTTCCCCATCTATTCCCATTCTCCGCCCACCATGCATCAATCTTTTAAAAAGATCCATATCATTTCCTTCCATTATTATTGTTATGACGCCAGAAACCTCTTTTTCTGCCCCTTTTTCAGATATAATGAATTGAAGATTGTTTGTATCTGTTTTCCACGAATATATTTCGTATACTCTATCTATGTTCTCTTTATCTAGTTTTATTATTGCCTTCATAAATTTAAGTAGAGTTACAATTTTAAAAATATTCTTCCTTTATTTTAATGATAAATTTGGATATCTTTATAGAGAAAATAGATACTTCAGTTTATCTGCCTTGTTAATGCATAAAAGTGCCCCGTACGGGATTTGAACCCGTGCCACGGCCTCGAAAGGGCCGCATTCTTGACCTGACTAGACTAACGGGGCTTAAGAAGCCATTTTTATAAATACTTATAAAACTTTTGGTTATTTAATTCAAATACTTTTCAGGATTCTCCTCAAAACTCTTTTTACAACCAGGTGCGCAGAAATAATAAGTTTCCCCCTTGTATTCACTCTTAAATTTTGCCTTTTTTTCATCGACATTCATTTTACAAACTGGGTCAATAGCCATAAATATTCCTCCTTTAATCTTTTTCTGGATTAAATCTCTTTAACATAAGAGAAAGTGTAACTATGGTTACAGAGCTCATAGCCATAGCAAATCCTGCAAATTCTGGTCTCAAAGTAATGCCAAAAGATGGATACAAAATTCCAGCGGCAACGGGTATAAGGGCAGTATTGTAAGCAAATGCCCAAAATAAATTCTGCTTTATCCTTTGCATAACCTTTTTACTCAACTTGATCGCTGACACTACATCCATTATATTGTTTTTAACTAGAACAATTCCTCCACTTTCTATTGCAACATCAGTTCCACTTCCTATTGCTATACCAACATCAGCTTGTGCTAGTGCAGGGGCATCATTTATTCCATCTCCCACAAAAGCTACTACTTCCCCACTTTCTTGAAGTCTTTTAACTTCTCTAGATTTGTCTCCAGGAAGAACTTCTGCCAGTACATTCTCTATTGACAACGTTTTAGCTATAGCGGAGGCAGTTCTTTTATTGTCACCTGTAATCATGTATACTTTAATTCCTGAATCCATCAATTTTTTAATAGACTCTTTGGATGTTTCCTTTAGAGTATCTGCTATTCCTATTATTCCTGAAACTTTATCATCAACTGATATTAAAACTGCAGTCTTTCCCTCGTTTTCAATTTTTACAATGCTTTCTTCAACCTCATTTTTAATTAAAATTTGCTTTTCTTTGAAAAGGGTCCTGTTTCCAATAATAATTTCTTTTCCAGAAACAATAGCTTTTACACCTTTTCCTCCAAAAGTATCAAAATTCTTACTTTCTGAAGTTGTAATTCCCTTTTCTTCAGCCTTTCTAACAACTGCATTTGCCAATGGATGTTCAGAGTTTTTTTCTACACTTGCAGCTATTTTAAGAAGTTGATCCTCATCTAATCCAAACGATACCACATCTGTAACATCAGGTTTACCTTTAGTCAATGTCCCAGTTTTATCAAACAAAACTGAAGTTATCTTTTCCGAAACTTGTAATGCTTCTGCATTTTTAATTAGAATTCCATAATCTGCGCCTTTTCCAAGACCTACAGTGACCGCAGTTGGTGTTGCAAGCCCAAGAGCACAAGGGCAAGCAATAACAAGGACAGAAATTAAAGTGGTTATTGCAAATAAGAACGTACTGTTAAAAACAAAGTACCAACTTAGGAAAGATATGGTGGCAACTGCCAATACAAAAGGTATGAAGTAAACAACAACTTTATCTGCCAATTCTTGTATTTTAGGTTTTGAACCTTGAGCTTCTTCTACCAATCTTATAATCTGAGAAAGAACAGTGTCTTTTCCCACCTTTGTTGCTTTAAAATTGAGAACACTATTATTATTTATAGTCGCACCAATTACTTTGCTTTTCTTTTCTTTAAATACTGGGATAGGTTCTCCAGATATCATAGATTCATCAACAAAGCTTTGCCCTGAAATAACTTCTCCATCAACAGGAATCTTTTCCCCAGGCTTTACAATAACTGTATCTCCAACAATAACATCTTCAATTGGAACTTTTAACTCCGTTCCCTCTCTTATTACTGTGGCACTTTTAGCTTGAAGGCCCATTAATCTTTTGATGGATTCAGAAGTCTTCCCTTTTGCTCTTTCTTCAAGAAATCTCCCTAATGTTAAAAAAGTTGCAAGCATAACGGCAGTTTCGTAGAACATGAAGTCGTGTCCTAGTATGCCAAAAGTTCCAAAAACACTTGAAAAAAAGGCAGTTCCAATACCTATGGAGTATTTAACATCCATATTTAAAGACTTATTTTTAAGGGTTCTATAAGCTGCACTAAATATAGGGTGACTTAAGTACACAAAAGCTGGTGTGGCTATCAAAAAACTAAGAAATGACATATAATGCATCATTGACATTGGTGCATACATTAATCCCATCAGTATGGCAGAAGTTATCGCACCGACAATTATTCTGTATTTTCTCTTTAACTGTGTTTCTTCTCTTTTAAGATCTTCTAAAACTTCACCTTCAATTCCTAAATATCTATAACCTGATCCTTCTATAGATTTTTTCAAATCTGTTGTTGAAATGACTTTAGGATTAAATGTTACATATACCTTTTCAGAGGATACATTTACATTAATCTCAACGACACCATCTAGCTTTTCTAAATCGTTTTTAATTGTGTTGGCACACGTTACACAAGTTATTCCACCAACTTTTATAACGGCTCTTTCGTTTACTACATCATAGCCTACACTTTTGACTACATTGTCAATATCTTTAATTTTTAGCTTGTCTGATTCATAATCTATTAATGCAATTTCGCTTGCTAGATTAACATCTGCTCTATGAACACCTTCTAAATTTAAAAGAGCTTTTTCTATTGTTTGGGCACATGTAGCACATGTCATACCTGTGATTTTAATTTCGGCTTTTTTAGTATTTTTTAATGCCATTGTATACACCATTTTGTTTCAAACTATTTATAATTATGTTATTACTTTATTTATATAGCTTTATTTCATGATCTTTTTAATTTATACAACAAGAGTATTGTGAATTTGAAATCTGTTCCCCTGAAGATTCGTCTAAAACAGTTGCAGGATACTGTCTGAAAACAGCAAGGCCTAATATTTCATTTATAGAAGTTCTACCTGAATCATATTTTACTGTAAATTTATTTGGTAAACTGTATCTTATCTCTAAAATCCCCTCGATAGTTCTTAATTCTTCAGATATTAAAGGAGCATGTCCAGAACAGGGTATGTTAACACTTAATGTAAGTGAATCTGCCGACCCAAATATTATCTGATCTCCTGATGTTGAAGCAGATACATTTGCAAGCATTGGGAAAACTATTAAGAATAGAGTCAAATTAACTCCAACTGTTGTTCCATAAGTTATTGAAACATATTTCCATTTTCTTTTTAAGCCATTAATTGAGAATAGTTCATTATTTTTTAGATATAATAATACTGAAACTGTTGCAAAAGCAAGGGATAGTCCAATAAGTCCGTAGAAAAAGTATCTACTCATTAACAATGGCCTAAAAAATTGCATAAGTACTGTTACTCCTAGAACAGATCCAACGATAAATCCTATACATCCAATGTGGGGGATTATTCCATATGCTAAAGCCTTTAGAACATTATTGGACTTTTTCTTTTTAGACCCTAAGTCTGTGGAATATCCTAACTTTTCTATTTCTGTATGAATTTTTTCTAAGGTAATCAGTCTAGGATCAAAATTGATAATAGCATTGTTATTTATCAAACTGATCTTAACACTCTTTATCCCTCTTAGAGAATATAATTCGTCTGTAATGTTACGTACACAACTTTTACAATGCATACCTTCTATTTTTATTATTTTTTCCATAAGGTCACCAATTGATTTGTTAAACTAGAAATAATGAAACTGTATATAAGGCATTGTTTGAAACTAGTTTCAATGCTTTAAGATAACAACGTTAGTCATTCCTCTTCTTCTTCTCTCTATTATTCCTCTACCTTCCAGTTTATCTAGAATTCTACTTACCTTTACTTTGTTAAAATTTGGGTCCCTTGTAAGGTCAGATTGAAAAATTGTGCCATTCGAATCTATAATTTGCTCTAAAATAATTTTTTCTTCATCTGTAAG
The DNA here is from genome assembly GCA_003558335.1 of Candidatus Methanofastidiosia archaeon. Lineage (GTDB taxonomy): Archaea > Methanobacteriota_B > Thermococci > Methanofastidiosales > Methanofastidiosaceae > Methanofastidiosum. Next base: position 5,641 of record PWMA01000015.1, read on the forward strand.
AGTGTTCATGATCTCTTTGTAGGATTCTTTGGCAACATTTACATCTTTTGTTTCTTCTTTAGGCGAGCTTATTTTTTCTTCTCCAAAAAAGATTAAATATAATCCTATTATTATTACAAAACTCATTATGGCGATACTTATGTTTGTCTGAAAATCAATTGTTCCCCACATGGGACATAACGCCCCGTGTTCACAAGATGTATTCACTATTTCTGCCATTGCCCTATTAAAAGAGAAAATAATAAAACCCATTAATAAGGCAACAAAGATTACTAGAATGCCAACAGCCCGATTTCTCATAAATTCAATTAATTAATCCAAATTATAAATGTTTTTATAATTAAAAATTGGTAAAAACAACTGCATGGTTGAATAATTACAGACCAATGCAAATATAAAGGACCTTTTGCCCCTTATTTTACACTTGCTAGCAAATTTTCTAAAAACTCTTGCCTTTCTAGCAAGAGTTTTTTACAGCG
>PWMA01000014.1 GCA_003558335.1 Candidatus Methanofastidiosia archaeon
AGTTCAACAAGAGATTCTGACCAATTTACAATTGGAAATCTTACAACAATTCCCAAAAATGCAGTTTTCATCATTGATGTCGATAGTGGAGCTCAATACGGAAATTATAAAATACCTGTGATTATTGAAACAAATAGAGGAAAATACTATGAAGGAATAGAAATAAAAGTTACTGGGGATACACTTGTTGCTGTTGAAAGATTTTCTATTGATGGAGAAAAAGGAAAAGCTGTTGATCCTGGAACAACATTTAACGGAGTAATTCAATTGAAGAATGTCGGGGGAAACAGGCTACAATGGATAAAAGTTTCTCTTGATACAAATGATCCTGGAATAATTCCTGTTTCTGCCTCTCTAAATCAAGTTTTCCAAGACATCAGGCCTGGGGAATCAGTAAATGCATTTTACGATCTTTCTGTTGCAAAAGATGTACCGCCAAAAAATCATGTCATGCCATTAGTTTTAACTTTTCAAGATAATTTAGGTATTACTCATACTCAAAATGAAGTAATTGGTTTAAATATTAGAGGCCAACCTCAATTGGAGTTGAGTCGGAGGACAACAGATCCAACTAGATTGGTAGAAAATGAATCTTTTATATTGACTTTAAGGATAGAAAATATTGGAACAACTAAAGCAGACAATGTAAAACTTAATCTAGAATCTCCTTTTTCTGGCGATAGTGAAGCCTATCTCGGAAGGATGCAAAAGGGTGATTTTGCGAATGGCGTATTCGCATTAAATACAGGAGAAAATATTGGAGAAGTAAAATCTAATTTAATTATTACCTACTTTGATGATGAAGGAAGTAAATCAGTTGAAAAAGAATTTTTGTTATATGTCGAGCCTGTTTCCAGACCAAGTGGAGCTGAAGTTTTGGGCAATTTAATACTCCCAATTATCTTATTGTTAATAATTATTGCAGGATTATTCTTTTACAGAAAAAAAAAGAAAATCAAAAACTACTGAAAATTTTTAGCACGTGCTAAAAATTTATAATCTTCTAATGAACGTAGGTATATAAATGAAAAGTCCCATAATTGAAGCAATTAGCATATGCAAATCATATAAATTAGGAAACATGGAAATGCCTGTTTTAAGAGGTATAGATCTAACAATATTTAAAGGCGAAATTGTAGCCCTAATGGGGCCTTCAGGTTCTGGTAAAAGTACACTTCTAGGTATACTAGGTGGGCTAGATTTGCCTACTACGGGTAAGATCTTACTGGATGGGATTGACATCACAAGACTTCCAGAGAGCAAACTTGCAGAGATTAGAGGTAAAAAAATTGGATTTGTTTTTCAAGCATACAACTTAGTTTCAACTTTAACTGCACTTGAAAATGTGATGCTGCCCTCTTTCTTTGTCAAAGGTCAAAAAAAAGATCCAGAAGAACTTCTTGAATTAGTCGGTCTTAGTCACAGAAAAAGTAATAAACCTAATGAATTAAGCGGTGGCGAACAACAGAGGGTTGCAATAGCCAGAGCTTTGATTAATAGTCCTAAAATTCTTTTTTGTGACGAGCCCACTGGAAATCTTGACACAAAAACAGAAACTAAAATATTAAATATTTTCAAAAAACTTAGAACTGAATTTGACACGACAATCTTTTTAGTAACACATTCAAAAGATGTAGCAAAAACAGCTGATAGAGTCATTTATATTCGTGATGGAAGATTGGAAAGGGAAACAAATGCTGAAAAAATCAAAAATTAATATTTATTACAAATATTCTTCAACATCCTTATTAAGAAGAAAACAGAGAACTATTTTTTCTTTGTTAGCTATCGCCATAAGTATATCGTCTATAGTTGCAATCGGTCTAATGGGAACCTCTATAGATTATACCTTACAAAGCAGTGTTAAATATTATTTCGGTGGAGACTTAAGGCTAAACACAGGAAACGTTGAATTTAGAACTGGAAATTTTGATTTTATAGAAACAGAGGAATTCATTCAATCTTTAATTGATCGTGGAATTGTTCAAGATTATACTTATCAAATTGGCACTGTACGGGATACAGATATACAAAGAGAAGGCGTAACTCAAACATTTTTGGGATTAAGAGGTGTAGAAATTGATAAATATCCTCTTTATGAAGAAGTTCCCGTAATTGAACCAAAGAATACCAATTTTATAACTTTATTCAAAGAACCTTATGATATTGCCATTAACGATATTTTAGCTCAAAATCTTAATTTAAAAGTTGGGGATACGCTTCCAGTTATTACTCAAAGGGGCAGAACTGAATTTAGAGTTGTAGGGATAGTAAAAGAAGGAGGAGGAGTTGCAGATATATTTGGAGTAGGATTAATAAGACATGAAACAATGCTTGAATTGCTTGATCTTAAAGAAAGAGATGCAACAAATATATTTCTAAAAACTGAAAATGATTCTTTAATGTATGAAGCAGAAAGATCTATAGAATATGAATTAATTGAAAGAAATAAGTATGATATTAGAATTACAAATTACATAGAACAAAACGAGCAAACACTAGAAACACTCAGGCCAGTGCTACAATTTTTTAATCTTGCAGGAATAATAGCTCTAATGGTAGGAGCAATTGGAATAATAACTACTATGTATATCTCAATGAAAGAGAGAAAAAAAGAAATAGGCATAATGAAGGCCATAGGGATTAAAAGCTCTGAAGTCATAAAATTTTTTCTTTTTGAAGCGACACTTTTAGGAATTGCCGGAAGTTCATTGGGGGTATTATTGGGGATTTTGTTCTCAACACAACTTGTGTTGATTGCAGAATGATTGTTTAATACACCTTTAATTTTAACAATTGAACCTCTTATCCTAGTTTATGGATTTTTAGTCGGGGTTTTTTCGGTTTTGACTTTTCAAATTGTTCCTGCATATATTGGAAGTCAAATTAGGCCAATAATAGTTCTCAAGGACATGGGCGGCGAAAAACCTTTTTATAGAGATATAGGTTTTCTTAAAATAGCTGTTATATCATTTTTGATTTTTGGATCTATATTATATTTAAATCTACGCTCGATCTTATTGGTGGCTGCGATCTATGGATTGATATTTTTGATGTTTTTATTTACGGTAATTGCTAGGTATATATTAAAACTTATATCAAAAATCCCCACTTTTAATATCGTATCCTTTAAATTAGCTCTGAGAAGCATTGAAAGAAATCATTGGACCATAGCTACCGCACTTTTAGCGATTGCTATAGGATTGGGCAGTGTTGGGAGTGTTCTTACAACAGGCGAGGGATTAAAAGATTTTGTCGAAGATACATTTTCTTCATTTGCCGATTTTGATATACAAATAAATGGAGTCCCTGATTCTAAGATTGACTACATGGAAAATAGACTTTTAGAAATCGAAGAAGTAAAAACAATCTATAGGACAACTGATGCCTTTTTAGGATTCACAGTAGACATAACAAGAATAAACGGTATGGAAGCGTCTAGATATATTAGTTTTTTTACTGAGGACAAACGAGAAGAAGCAGAAAGAAGATGTTCAAATGTAAATTTAGTGGGTAGAAATCTAGAACACAATCCTATGGATTCTATATCTTTTAGAATTGCAAGTGGAAGGCTTTTAGATAGGGAAGATATTGGAAGGGATAGAATAGTTGTTTCAACAAGGTGTGCAGATATTTTTGACATTTCGGTAGGAGATGTAATTACTTTTCAATTTAATGATTATAATTTTGATATGGAGATAGTTGGAGTTTACTCTCCAACTTTTCAAGAGGGGGGTTTACTGGGCATAATAACTTCTAGTGAAACTTTAGATAAAATTAGAAGAACTTCTTCTAATATAGGGTTTAACATAGTTAAAATTAATAATGTTAAAATTGAAGATTATTTTAGATTTTTACCCACTTCACAAGCTAAAAAGGCTGAATTTTTCACTAATCCAAATGTAAATGTCATAGGATTAGAATTAGAAAATCAATATTTTGAGTATCATGATACCGAAGGCATCATAATCTCAACGCAATTAGCCGAAATATTTGAATTAAATGCAGGGGATATTTTGACACTAGAAAATAACGATGATTTAAAGGATTTCATCGTTAGAGAAATCAAAGAAGGGCCCTTTAATAAAGAATCAGAAATAATAGTGCCTTATAAGGCACTAGATGGAAAATTTTCAGAAATATATACTTACACTCTAAACATTATTTCAAAACAAGGACACTCAGATATTTTATCAAAAAAAACTAGAGCAATGTTTTCGCCTGAATATGGAGTATTGGACGCTTCTGAGATCGTATCTCTTGCCAATAGATTAATTGATCAAGTAGTAATTCCTGTAACCTTGCTAGCGTCATTTTCACTCTTTGTGGCCATAATTGTGGTATCCAATACGATGTACCTTACCATAATGGATAGAAAACGAGAAATAGGAATCATGAAAGCAATAGGGGCTAGTAATAATAAAGTTTTGAAAAATCTTTCAGTTGAAAACTTGATAGTTGGGGTTATAGGAGGATTCCTCTCTTTAATTATCCTCTACTTTGCATTTTTTGGTATATCTCAAATCTTACAGATTGGAACAATTCCGATAAGTTTGACAATACTGGGAGGAATTTTCATGTTATCAATTGTAGTTACAGTATTAGCTTCCATCATACCTGCGTACAATACATCAAAAATAAGGCCTTTATCAGTTCTAAGATACGAATAATCAAAAAATACATTACCGAAACTTTTATAAATGCATTGATTAGATTAACTTTAGGTGAACTTAAGTGGCAGTGCTATAAGTTTCATGTGAACATCATTGGAGATTTAGAATATGTTGATCAATTCTCCACTACAGGTGAAATAAAATGATTAAAGAAAATGAAATCGCTGAAAATAATGAAAACATACTCGCTGAACTAGAAGAAAAAATTTCTGAACTTGAAACGCGACTTTCAGAGAGTGAGTTAAAATTAAAAGAACATTACGAAAGATTGTTACGAAGTGAGGCAGATTTTCAAAATTTAAAAAAAAGAACTGAAAAGGAAAAAGAGGATACAAGAAAATATGCATTACAGGATATTGTAGTGGGAATATTAAATGTGCTTGACCATATCGAAAGAGGGATACAAGCTTACAATGATTTAGAAAATGAAACTTTGGATAAAGAGGAAGTTCTTAAAGGCTTAGAACTTATATACAAAGATCTTAAAGAAGTTTTATGTGCACATGGATTATGTGAGATTGAATGCATAGGAAAAGAATTTGATCCTTACTATCATGAAGCACTGGCTACTATCTGTTCGGAAGAAACAGAAGACAACGTGATTGTTGAGGAATTTCAAAAAGGTTATATTTTAAATGATAGGGTCATAAGACCTTCTAGAGTAAAAATAGCAAAAAAATAAAATCTAAAAAATAATGAGGTGAGATTTATGGGAAAAGTAATAGGAATTGATTTAGGAACAACAAATTCCTGTATGGCAGTAATGGATAAAGGCCAAGCCCTTGTAATACCCAATCAAGAGGGTGGAAGAACTAGCCCTTCAGTTATGGGAGTATCTTCTAAAGGAGAATGGTTGATAGGAAGAGTGGCTAAAAACCAAATTGTTTCAAATCCAGAGAATACTGCATATTCGGTTAAGAGATTTATAGGTAGACGGTATGAGGAAGTTGAAAGTGAAAAGAAGATTATTCAATATGAAATTAAATCTGGAACCAATCAAGAGGTAAGAATCGTACTTGGAGGAAAAGATTATACTCCTGAAGAACTTTCTGCAAAACTTCTTAAAAAGCTTAAGGAAGACGCAGAGGTTTATCTTGGGGAAAAAATAACTGAAGCAGTTATCACGGTACCTGCTTATTTCAATGACTCTCAGAGAAAGGCGACAAAGGATGCAGGAGAGATAGCTGGACTTAAAGTATTAAGAATAATCAATGAACCCACTGCTGCAACACTTGCATATGGACTTGATAAAAAAGGAGATCAAACAGTTCTAGTTTATGATCTTGGAGGAGGAACTTTTGATGTTTCAATTCTTGAAATTGGAGAGGGTGTATTTGAGGTAAAGTCAACCAATGGTGATACACATCTTGGCGGTGATGACTGGGATCAAAGGATAGTAGAGTGGCTCACAGATGAATACAAAAAACAATACGG
>PWMA01000112.1 GCA_003558335.1 Candidatus Methanofastidiosia archaeon
AAACAAGCTCTAAAGTCAATGTAAAGATGAGGGTACAATGAAACTTATTTGCGGTACACGAGGGTCAAAGCTAGCTCTAACCCAAAGTGATGAAGCTATAGAGGAATTATCTAGAAAAACTGGTGTAAAGGTAGAAAAAAAAATAATAAAGACCAAAGGTGACCAGATTCTAGATCTGCCACTGCACAAAATTGGGAGTAAAGGCCTTTTTATTAAAGAGATAGATGATGCCCTTATAAACAATCATATTGATTTTGCAATCCATTCTCTAAAAGATTACCCAACTGAAATCTTGTCTGAACTTGAAATTTGTGCTATTACAAAAAGAAGGCCGCCTTATGATGGCCTAATCAGTCTTGAGAAATCGCTAGAGGATCTCCCTGAAGAAGCTATTGTTGGCACCTCCTCATTGAGAAGAAAGTCTGAAATATTTAGAATGCGACCGGATTTAAATCTTAAAGATATAAGGGGAAATCTAGACACAAGGATAAGAAAATTAAAAGAAGGTCAATACGATGCAATAATAGTTGCAGAGGCTGGATTTAAAAGAGTTTATGGAGATATCGATCAAATTGACGAATACAAATTTTCTCGAATAGAAGAAGATAAGATAATCCCGGCTCCAGGCCAAGGAGCACTAGCAATAGTTTGTAGAAAGGATGATTTGAAAATTAAAGAGATATTAAAAAATATAGATGATGAGAAAACTAAAATTGAAACAAGTTGCGAAAGACAGTTTATGATCGATGTAGGCGGTGGTTGCAATCTTCCAGTTGGAGCACTTTCTTTCATAAAAGAAAATAGTATAGAACTAAAAGCTTTTGTTGGAAACTTTGAAGGATCTAAATCTGTAAGAGGAGAGATAAAAGGTAATAAGGAAGAATATATAAAGATAGCTAAAGAGCTTGCAAAGAGAGTAAATATTAGAGAGTGATATTTTGGTTGTATATATTGTAGGGGCAGGCCCAGGAGACCCAAAATTAATAACAGTAAAGGCTCTTGAATTAATAAAAAGAGCTGATGTAATTTTATATGATAAACTAGTAAATAAGGATTTACTTTCTTATACAAAAAAAGAATGTATTAAAGTTTATGTTGGAAAAAAGTCGGAAGGTTCCAGCCAGTTCCAAGATGATATAAATAAAGATCTTATCGATTATGGGAAAAAATTCTCTACAGTTGTAAGATTGAAAGGAGGAGACCCTTACATATTCGGGAGAGGCGCAGAAGAGGCTATGGAGCTCTACACTAACAATATCCCTTTTGAAGTTGTTCCTGGTATTTCCTCAACAGTTTCGTGTCCTATGTATTCAGGTATTCCTCTTTCCTATAGAGAATCGAACTCTGTATTTGCATTTTTAACAGGCCATGAAGCTGAAAACAAGTCTTTTAGTATCAACTGGAATAGACTTCCAGACACTCTTATAATAGTCATGGGTGTAAAAAATAGAGCTCAAATAGCTAAAAATTTGATAAATGCAGGATTTGATCCAAAAACTCCTGTTGCTATAATAAAAAATGGAACAACCTTACTTCAAGAAACTACCGTATGTGATCTAAGTAGCTTAGGAAAAACTCCAGCTGAACCTCCATCGGTAATATTTGTTGGCAAAAATGTACTGTTTAGAGATAAACTTGATTTTTTTGAAAAGAAACTATCTTTAATTAAAGGAAAGGAGATATTTGTTTCAAGAGAGATGGGTGATGAGCTAGAGTTTATGAAAAAGATGGGTGCATCTGTTTATGGCTACTCTCTTATTGATGTTATTAATATTGATTTCAGATTACCTAACTTAAATGATTATGATGTAATAGTACTTACAAGCTCAACGGGTGTTGATAGATTAGGAGATATTGATTTACCAACGGACAAAGAATATTATACCATAGGTCCAAAGACAGAAGAAAAGTTGATTGAGAGAGGGGTGTTCCCAAGAAGGCCTGAAAAATATAATTCAAAAGAGCTTGGAAATTTCATGGCATCTGAATTAAAAGAAAGAAAAAAGATTCTAACACTAAGATCAGAAAACGCCCCAAGTTATCTAGAAGATAGGTTAAAAGATTCACATGATGTAACAAGAATTGATACGTATAGAGTAAAAATGAGGGAAGATCCGCCAGAAAAAAAGAATTATGATATAGCTTTTATTACAAGCTCCTCAAATGCTTCTGCTTTTAAAAAGATGGGGTTAGCTGCTAAAGTCATAGTTTCAATAGGGCCTGAAACAACAAAGAGCCTAGTAAAAAACGGTATTGATCCCACAATTGAAGCAGACAATCATACAATTTTTGGCATGCTTGAAGAGTTATTAGATTATATGATGGGAGGTATTAAGTTTGACTAAAATAAAAAATCCTAAATACATAGGCGTAGTTGCAGTTTTTGCTGCTCTTGCATTTGTAACAACTAGATTTATCCAGATTCCAATACTACAAACTGGAGGTTATCTTAACTTTGGAGAGGCGGTAATTTTTATTTCTGCAATATTTTTTGGACCTGTTGTCGGAGGTCTAGTTGGTGCTATCGGACCGGCTCTTGCAGATCTAACATCGCCTTATGCTGCCTATGCTCCTTTTACATTTGTTATAAAGGGCATTGAAGGCTTTGTAGTAGGAAAAATAGCTTTTAATAGTGAAGATAGATATAAAAAAATACTTGCGATAATTGCAGGGGGTAGCATAATGGTTATCGGCTACTTTGTCGTTCAAATAACGGTGTTTTTAATACCTCCGCCTGTTGCATTAATAGAAGTTCCTTTTAATGTGCTGCAAGTATTAGTTGGAGGAGTAATTGCAATATTTGTAACAGAAAAGCTAAAAAAAAGTGTAAACAATATATTCCATAGATAGCATGAAAAATAAATCTAGATACCTTGAAGATTTGAAAACATTGATTGAAGAAGGAGAGGTAGATCTTAGAATAATTGATACCTTAAACATTCTAAACTCCAAAAAATATTACTATACTACTTCAAGTTGTGCAGGTAGATTGATTTTAATTGAGCTTGAAGAGATAGGTGGGAAGAAGGAATCAAAATTTATCTTTAAGAGTCATGAGCAGGTAGACTATAAAGATATCTGGAATGCTATAAGTGAATATAGGGGAAACAAGATGCTATTCTTATTGATTAACTCTCCCATAATCCATGTAGTTTCTAGAGATCTAGAATCTGCAAAAAAGCTAATAGATGTTTCAAAGGGATCAGGATTTAAATATTCTTCAGTTTATTCTTTAGGAGAAAAAATTATAGTCGAGATAAAATCAACAGAAAAAATGGATGTTCCAGTTGTAAAGGACGGAAAGGTATATCCAAACAAAGAGTATGTAGCGATGTTAGTTGAAATGGGTAATATCTTGCTAGATAGAATCAGAAAGAAGATAGAAATTCTCAATGAAAACCTAAGATATATAGAATAAAAAGATAAAATATTTTATTTTTTGTTTTTATCTCTCCTATATGGCACGTCGTATATGCTTAAGTCTTTTAGAGTGTCAGTTTTTACAATAGATTTAACTTTTTCAAGGGCTGATGCTAATGATTCGTCGTACCCCATTCTGTGTACGACAACTCCGAGCTCCTCATAGCTTTTAACAACGTCTTCATTGTAAACAGGGATCTCAATTTTAATTGGTTCATCTGTTGGATTGCCAACTATTATATCCCTATAACCTAAATTAGCAACATTTTCTACGATGAAGCCACCCATATTCTGTACGTCTTTTGGAAAAAGTATAATTTTAGCCATTTAAATCACCATAACCAAAGATATTATCATAGCTAGAAATCCAAGTGCTGAAAATCCTATTGAAACAGGATATATCTGTTTAAAGGTAAGTATCGGTGAGAATGCTGATACTATTGAAAACAGTATTGGCATTATAATACAAAGTAAACAATGGACCAAAAGCAGAGGTAAGTTAAGTGTTGGTGGAAGCCCTATAAAGAGTGTTATAAAAACACTGGACATGGCAAATAAAATGGACTGCCTCATTAAGTAGTATCCTCCTCTGGCCCAAGCTGCATACTCTAAAGAAGGCCCCTCAAGTACGTCTGATTTAGCCTTTTCAATGCTAAATGGATATTCGTTTAGTACCATTATGTAGCCAATAAAGTACACAATTCCAGCTAAAAAGCCAGGGAAGGTAAACAAAATTGGTTCTAGATTCAATATTTTTCCAAGATACATTAAATCAATTATCCCGCCTGGAAAAACAAATGCAGGATTAAATCCTTGGAACTGGACTATATCGGAAAAGTAAATTGATCTAGCTATTACTACTGGAACAAAAATTGCCACATACATTGGGAATGAGCCAATTGTAATAAGTTTAAAGGCTCTGATTACGCTTTGTTGTTCAAAGAATCTTCTATACTCTCCCTTCATTACAGCCCCTTTTACCTGATCTGCATATGGCATGCCTACCGATAAAAATGATCTTGATAAGCTGCCTATTGCCATGAACAAGAACTCGATGACTTTAATAAATCCTACAACGACCACAACTGTTGCAAATGCATTAATTGGCCACCATTCGGGAGTTGTAAAAAGTACTAAAAAGAACATTACAAATACCCCTATAATTGGGATACTATGAAACAGCCGTGGCATTGGGGAATTCGGAGTAATTCTTTGCTTGTATATAAATTTAAAAACTTGCCAAAGTCCTGGAGTCAATATAGGTGGGCCCACTCTCTGTTGGATTCTAGCCTGAACCTTTCTTTCAAGCCCAGGGATAATAAATCCCGTAGCCAAAACTGCTAGAGGTATGAGCATAGTTATAAGTATAAGTTGGATCATTATAATCCCCTCCTAATTAATGCCTTTAAATCTTCATCCGTGACTATACGCTCTTTTCCGTTTTCAACTACTATAGATCTATTGGTACAAGCTAGACATGGATCACAACTTGCCATAGCTATCATACCATCAGTTAATTGATCGCCCAGACATGCAACTTCCATCGCAGCTAGGGCAGCTAATGTTGGAGTTCTGTTTTGATAGTTTCTAACTCTGCCTGTTTCATCAAGTGCCATAGAGTCATATATTTCCCCTCTAGGCGCTTCAATATAAGAAGCTGTGTACTTCATTTCTTTTAGTTCAAAGTTTCTGTTTGATACAGGCCCGGAAGGAAGATTTTCAAGAGCTTGGTGAATTATTTTAACAGCCTCTGGCATTTCAAGTGCTCTTGCAATAATTCTGTCTTTATTGTCTCCATCATCTAAAACGATCACGTTAAAATCAAAGTTTTTTCTATATTCCTTCATTTTGGTTCTATAATCAAAGTCTATACCACTTGCTCTTCCAGTGGGTCCAGGGGCCGCATATTTGATTGCTTCTTCTTTAGTTAAAACTCCAGTTCCTGTTAACCTTGACATTATCATTGAATCATTTATGACCCTATTGCCAAATTCTTCTAATTTGATAGTTATCTTAGAAAGTTTATTTTCTAATTGGCTTATCCTATAATCGTCAAGATCGCATCGTGGCCTAATACCTCCAAGTATAGGAACAGAATAGTGAACTCTGTTACCAGAGATTATATAGAGAAGATCCATTATATCTTCCCTCAAGAGGAAACCTCTCATACATAGGGTCTCGTGGCCCAATGCCTCAAGATTTTTACCTAAGTAAAGCAGGTGACTGTGAAGCCTCTCAAGTTCAGTCATTATGACTCTGATATAATCAGCTCTTTCCGGAACTTTAATTCCAAGACCTCTTTCAACGGCCCTTGTAGAGTTATAAAGGTGAATGTGTGAGCATATCCCACATATTCTCTCAGTTATAATAAGAGCTTTCTCAACAGGCATGCCTTCCATCATTCTTTCAATGCCTTTGTGGTAAGGATCAAGAGTAAGTTCACAATCTACAATTATCTCATCTTCTACAAAGAATCTTGCCCTGTAAGGTTCAATCATTGCAGGATGTATTATTCCTATTGGCACTTCAACTTCTGCACTCTCTTTTCGGTGTTTTTCTCCCACTCTTACCACCTCTCCAGCAATAGAGGTATTCCTGCTGCAACGCCAGCAATAATATCTTCAGGTCTTGCAGGACATCCTGGAATATAGGCATCAACTGGAATAACTTCG
>PWMA01000058.1 GCA_003558335.1 Candidatus Methanofastidiosia archaeon
ATCGAGTATCCTTGATGGGTTTATCTAGCTTTATTTTAAATGTCTTTCCTTTCTTTTCCCTAAATATTATTCCCTTTGATTCAAGGTCCATCACAATCCTTGTTACCTTTGGTCTAGAAAAGTTAGTTGCATCTGGAAGTTTTTCTTGTCTGTCCTCCCCGTTTTTAAGAGCTTGGACAAGCTTTCTCTCATCTTCAGTTAAGACAAATACTGGAACAGATTCATCTTTTTTAAATCTAAAAACTAGGAATAGTGATAGAGTTCCAATAAATAATCCAGCTATCAATGAAAAGATGTCTACTCTAAAATTAAAACCCTCTCCACCGATATCCTCAATATCTGTAATATCGATATCCTTTCCAAACCGCTCTACCGAAATTCCATTTTCAGTAAGGCTGTTTGAAATGTTTTCCGAGATCATAGGGCCCACAAGATAGACTTTCCTCGAATTTATCTTTTCTAGAGCATCTTTTGTGGAATGCGGGAGATCGTTTTCATTTGTAATTAGGATAGGAATTCCTCTTTTCATCGCAAATGTTGAAGCAATGAGATAAGACTCCTCAACTGCCCCATTTATTATAACAGCTTCCCTTGAAGATTTCCATAAATCTATTGAAATCCTAGCAGCTGTTCCTGCCCTATCCCAATCCCATATCCTTGTAATTTCATAACCGATACTTGATATCTCAAGCTCTATCTCTTCAGATATGGCTTCGGTAGTTCCACCTATTATAAGAACTCTTCTTGCCCCTGCGTTGTAAAATCCCAACAATTCTCGCTTTGAGGACGGAGATAAGTCTTTAGGATCTGTTAAGAGGATAGGGATCTTTTCTTTTTGAGAATAGGCTTGGGCAACTGTATAGTCAATTAAAATATCCCCTCTAACAACTATGACGTCAAAATTTGAAGCCTCGACAATAGTGGGCGATATAAGAGAAACAAAGATAAGAAAAAAAACAGTAAAACATACTAGTTTGTGCATAAAGGATAACTAATGTTATTGCTTAAAAGATTTCTGTTGAGCCTTCCAGTATAAAACTCCATCTTTAATCCCAAACCTAGCTTTTCCGTTGTTGTAGAGGTAATGAAGAAATGCTTTAGTTGTAATTGTTACATAGATATACTTTGTAATGTCGTACTTAATTGAAAGTCTTTTTGAAATTTCTTTTTTTATCTGATCCTCACTTTTTCCCTTTTTTATTATATCTAAGATCATACCCTCTATAGAATCAAGTTTAGCTATATTTTCTTTAAGCGAAGTTTCAAAGTTCTTTTTGTCCCTAATGGGAAGTCCATGTGCAGGCAGGCAGTAGTCTATATCATAAGAAGAAAGAACCTCTAAATCTTTAAACTGTGCCTCAATATCAGTAAAAAATGGCATTTTAAACATACTTAGAGATGAGGTTGAATATAGGCAATCGCCAGAAAAAAGAACGCCTTTGTAAAGCACCCCTATACCAAGAGGCGAGTGTCCTGAAAGAGAGATAATGTTAAGAGTCTCTCCATCTATCTTTACATCTCCTTTGTCTATTTGATGATCAACTTTTATGCCCTTAAAGTCTAGGGGTGTATCAGATATTTTTAACGGAGATGTTGAAGAAAAATACGAGTAGAATTCTATATATGGATTTTCTATAAACGCCTTTTCAAGAGATGAAGAGTAAACCTTTATTTCTGGAAAAACTTCTTTTATTTCGAGGAGTCCATAAAAATGATCCCAGTGGCCGTGAGTTATTATGGCCGAAGTTGGGCAAAGGTTTTCTTCATCTAACACTTTTAAGATTTCTTCAGAATCCTCATTACTTCCGCCGGCATCTATTAGGATGCAGGATTTACCACTGGCTATAACTCCTATGTTTGTATCAACAGATATGTATTTTATGTTGTCCTTTATTTCAAGGAATACCATAAAAATCAACTAACAAGGCTCTATTGTTTGAGGAGGTTTGTGGCTTATAAAGTATGCAACTGAAACTACTTCAGGAATCTCATTTGTTATTCTAGTTGATATGTTCTCTAATACGTCCCATGAAAGCTTCTTAAAGTTTGCAGTCATTGCGTCCTGAGACTCTACTATTCTAAGACCAACTATTCTACCAAACTTTCTCTGATCCCCTACAACACCCACTACTTTGTCTTCTAGTGTAATTGCAAATGCCTGCCAAATGTTTTCAACTGAGGCTTTTTCAAGCTCTTCATCAACTATTGCAGAAGCGTCTCTACAAATTCTTATGTTTTCCTCTGTTACAGGTCCAGTAATCCTAACAGCAAGCCCAGGTCCTGGGAAGGGGTATTGGCCAATGATCTTTTTTGGAAGGCCAAGCTTTCTACCTACCTCTCTAACTTCATCCTTGTATAGCTCTCTTAAGGGCTCAATAATCTCCTTAAATGAAATTGTTTCAGGCAATCCCCCAACATTGTGGTGAGATTTTATAGTTTCTGCGTGCTGAGATCTTCCACTTTCAATTATATCTGGATATATTGTTCCCTGAACTAGAAACTCTGCCTCTATCTTTTTGGATTCCTCTTCAAATATTCTAATAAACTCTTCACCTATGATCATCCTTTTTTTCTCTGGATCAGTGATGCCTTCTAACTTTTTAAAAAATCTTTTTTTTGCATCAATTTTTTTAAAATTTATGTCATGCCCTGCAAATGCTTGGGAGACTATCTCCGCTTCGCCTTTTCTAAGAAGTCCATGGTCTACAAAGACTGCGTAAAGTCTGTTTCCTATAGCCTTTTCTGTAATTGCGGCTGCAACTGTTGAATCAATGCCGCCGCTAAGTGCTATAATTGCTCTTCCATCTTTAACTATGCTGTTGATTTTTTTTACATTTTCATCGATAAAATCAGACAGATCCCATGTGCCGGAGCATTTGCAAACATTGTATACAAAGTTTGACAGTATCTTTTTGCCATTTTTTGTGTGAACTACTTCAGGATGCCACTGCAATCCATATATCTTTTTTGAAGCGTTTCTAAAGGCTGCAATAGGGGAAGTATCACTCTTTGATGTAACAACAAAATTTTGAGGAATCTCATAAACCTGATCTCCATGACTCATCCAAACTGTTTCTGTCTTTTTCAATCCATCAAAGATCCCTTCAGATTCTAGTATGTCAACTGTTGCAGTGCCATACTCCTTTTTTTTCTCATCTTGTACCTTGCCCCCTAGCTTTAAAGCAATAAGCTGGTGACCGTAACATATCCCTAAAATAGGTATCCCTTCTTTGATGATGTAATCAAATGCCTCACTATTTAGATGTGGGGCGTTATTTTCATAAACGCTTCTTGGCCCACCTGACAATATTATTCCTTTTGGTGAAACCTTCTCAATATCAGATACAGATACATCAGGAAATACTATTTGGGAGTAGACCTTAAGCTCCCTAATCCTTCTAGCTATTAGGTGAGTATACTGACTTCCAAAATCAACAACAAGAATTACCTCATCCTCTACACTCATAATGAAAAAAGTATACAATAGGATATAAAATTAACTAATAAAAAGAATAAATATGTAAAATAATTAATCTTTAGTTGTTTTCTCTGTTTTTCTGTAGAATTTCTAGTATTTTTGCCATGGGTAAGTTTTCTGAAGGGAAAGAATAGTATATGGCGCGTTCGACATTTATCATGCCTGCCCCTTGATCAAACCTTCCAACATTTGATAGTGGAGTTGCAGTTCTCATAAGGGCTTGTTTTACTTGATCCGGTCTCCAGTTAGGATTTCTTTGAAGAATAAGGGCACATGCTCCAGAAACGTGAGGAGCTGCCATTGAGGTTCCGCTTATTGCAGCATATGCGTCATCTGCACCGATAAAAGAAGACAAAATATAATCTCCAGGTGCTACCACATCAGGCTTAAATCCAGAAGCTCCTCCACCTCTACTGGAATCTTCCCAAATATAAGGTGAATCTATTGGCGTAAAAGTCCAAGTATTAACGTCAAATGTTCTATCTACTGCGCTACCTACTGTTATAACTTTTCTTGATCTTGCTGGCGCTCCAATTGTATCCATATCAGGACCACTATTTCCTGCTGCATTTACCCAAACTATGCCAGCATCAACAACTGATCCTGCGGCACTGCTAGCAGGATCTGTTCCATCCAATGGCCAACCGTTAGCTATCATATCATCTTTATCCCAGCCAGCACTCATATTTACAACTCTTATATTATAGGTGTTTTTATTGACAATGATCCACTCACAAGCCTCTAAAAAAACTGAAAGATCTCCAGGCACTGCCTTTAGAATAACTAGATAAGATTCAGGTGCGATTCCTGTGGTGTTCGATGAAGTTGCTTGTATATTCACACCATAGTTTGCCCAATCTAGAGTTGTCATATAAGTCCCAGCTATAGTTCCGGCAACATGTGTTCCATGTCCATTTGTATCAGTTGCGTCTTCGTTTCCATCTATAAAGTTATATTGGTATAGTATCTTTCCTTCAGGGAACTCTAAGTGAGTATCCCTTATCCCTGAGTCAATTACTGCCACCGTGACACCTCCTCTTTTTATCCCTCTGCGATATAATGAAGAAGCTCTAATTGTGTCAGCTCCAAGGTAGCCATTGATAACAGAGTTTTCACCTTCTGAGTACGTAATTGATTCGAATAGCTTTAATCCTGGGGCATTAATCCAGATGCTTTTTACATCCTCGCTTAAACTTATCGTCTTTATCTCATCGCTGCTCAATAAGGCATTTACTGAGTTTAACTTAGGAAACTCTTTTAGTATTTTATCCTCTGAAATTAATTCTATAAATGTTTCATTGAGCTCATAAAACTCAATGATCACATCAATGTTTGGTAGGCCTGTAAGAACTTTTTCCGTTACAGCTCTATCCATTTTTTCATAATTGGCATCTTCACCCAAAACAGGCGATACTGACATTAAAATAATTATTACTAAAATAATTCCAGATATCTTCTTCATATGAATCCTCTCATAGTTTTTAGAATATTTAAGAAAAAACTTTTTAGTATATAAATTTTACTATTAATATATAATAATTAAGAAATAATTAATATTAATCGGTATTTAATATTTAATATTAGAAATTTATTCTATATTCTTATTTAACTCTTTTAACCTATTAAGCATAGTCAATAATAGCCCACTTTCAATGACATCGGCAAAAAATCCCTCGTTGTGGTTATCATGTCTAACAATCATAGTGAAAAGCCTTCTCAAAGTTAAAAGATCTGCATCTTCCAAAAGCTCATAGTATGTAGAAAGGTCATCAGAGTCTGAGGTAGAATCAAGCCAATTAAAGTTTGTGACAAATCCTTGCTCATGAAGCTCTCTATAAAACTCCATGAACTTTGAAGAATATTTAACATATAGGTAATCGACTAATCTTCCCTCCTCTCTTTTGGGTTTTATAACATCGAAAAACTTTTGGCTTGTATCTTCAAAGTAAGGAAGATAGTTTAAAATAACTTCAATATTTTTCTTTTTTAGAGGAACAGATTCGTTTACAATCTTCATAGTAGCACCTTTGTATTTAATAGTTTTAAGATTTATTAATCTTATTCAAAATTATAACATTATCAAACTAACTGCCATAACAAGCATGCCCAATATTACACCACTTATCACGGTATGGCTTTGTCCATAGAGGTGTGCAGTTGGGAGAAGCTCATCAATAGAAATATATACCATGATCCCTGCTACAAAAGCTAAAAGGTATGAGAGAACTACACTTGATAAAAAGGGCATCAGTATAAGGTAGCCTACAATTGCTCCAATTGGCTCTGCCATCCCTGATAGAAACGAATAGGTAAAGGCCTTTTTTTTGCTGTTTGTTGCATAAAATATAGGGACAGAGACAGAAATACCTTCAGGGATGTTATGAAGGGCTATTGCAATCGCTATTGCAATGCCAAGGTTTGGATCGACAAGTGCAACCCCAAAAGTAACAAGACCTTCTGGAAAGTTGTGAATCGCAATTGCAAGTGCTGTAAAACGGCCCGTCCTCATTAGATCTTTTTTTGGTTTTGTATCAGTTTTTTCTGAAAGCCCTAAAAAAGAAT
>PWMA01000094.1 GCA_003558335.1 Candidatus Methanofastidiosia archaeon
CTCTTATGCAGATGATAAAGATCTTGGAATTATTAGAATGGATGGTTTAATTAGAAGAAATGCAAAAGCAAGTATGGGAGAGTATGTTGAAGTAAGTAAAGTGGATGTTAAAGAGGCAGGAAGAGTAGTTTTAGCATTAACTCAAAAAGCCGGAGTACAAATGGTTATCCCTGGAAATGTACTTCAAAGAAATATTTTAGGTAGAGTCTTAGTAAAAGGAGATATAATAAGTGTAAACAGCCAATCAAGAATGAAAGAAACAGGAGATCCTCTTTTTGATAAAATGATTGGGAATCTATTGGAGATGGCACCCTTTTCATTGGGCGAAATGAGATTTATTGTTGTATCTACTAGTCCTCAAGGAATTGTAAGAATATCTAGCGGAACCGAAATTGAAGTTAGAACACAATACAGCGAAACTGAAGACAGTGAAATTGCAGGAATAACTTATGAAGATGTTGGCGGGCTTAAGGATAAAATTCAGGTAGTTAGAGAAATAATAGAATTACCACTAAAACACCCGGAAATATTTGATAGATTAGGAATTACTCCTCCCAAAGGGGTTTTACTCTATGGCCCACCTGGCACCGGAAAAACTTTAATTGCAAAAGCAGTGTCTTCTGAATCTCGAGCACATTTCAAATCGATAAATGGTCCTGAAATTATGAGTAAGTTCTATGGACAATCTGAAGAAAATTTAAGAAATATGTTTAAAGATGCAGAATCAAATGCTCCTGCTATTATTTTTATAGATGAAGTTGATGCAATTGCTCCAAAAAGAAGTGAAGTTGCAGGTGAAGTTGAAAGAAGAGTGGTGGCCCAGTTGCTTGCTTTAATGGACGGGTTAAAGTCCAGAGAAAAAGTCATTGTGATTGCTGCCACAAATCGGATAAATGCAATTGATGAGGCTCTTAGAAGGCCAGGCAGATTTGACCGAGAGATTGAGATTAGTGTTCCAGATAAAGAGGGTAGGAAAGAAGTACTCCAAATCCATACTAGAGCGATGCCTTTAACAGAAGATGTTGATCTAAATCAACTAGCTTCTAAAACACATGGATTCGTGGGTGCTGATTTAGAAGCTTTATGTAAAGAAGCTGCAATGGCCTCCCTTAGGAGACTATTGCCAGAATTGAACTTAGGGGAATCTAGAGTTTCTGAAGAACTTTTGGAAAAAATAAAAGTAACAAAAGATGATTTCGAAGAAGCTTTGAAAAAGATAGAGCCATCTGCAATGAGAGAGGTAATGGTAGTTACGCCAAATGTTGGATGGGATAATGTCGGTGGATTAGACGATATAAAGAGAGAACTCATGGAAGCCATCGAATGGCCAATAAAACAGCCAGAAGTTTTCACAGGCTTGGGGATAAGGCCTCCTAAAGGCATATTCCTTTATGGCCCTCCTGGTTGTGGTAAAACACTCCTTGCAAAAGCAGTTGCAGGTGAATCAGAAGCAAATTTTATTTCAATAAAAGGTCCTGAAATATTGAGCAAATGGGTCGGGGAAAGTGAGAAAACTATGAGAGAAATATTCAGAAAAGCAAGACAAGCAGCTCCCACTGTTATTTTCTTCGACGAAATCGATGCTATTGCAAATAGGAGAGGGAGTGAAGAAGGAACTAGAGTTTCAGAAAGATTAGTAAATCAGCTCCTTACAGAATTGGACGGATTAGAAGAATTAAGCCAAGTAGTTGTAATTGGTGCAACAAATAGGCCAGATATTGTAGATCCTGGTTTACTTAGGCCCGGTAGATTTGATAAAATAATATTGGTACATGCTCCCGATATAAAAGCACGGAAAAAAATATTTGACATTCACACTAAAAAAATGCCACTGGCTAATGATGTAAATCTCGATGAACTTGCTAAACTTACTGAAGATTATTCTGGTGCCGATATAGAGGCTATTTGTAGAGAAGCTGCTATGTCTACTTTAAGAGAAGATATTACTTCTAAAATAGTGTCAAAAGAAAAGTTTATGGAAGCCCTAAAACAAATATCTCCAAGTTTACCTGAAGAAGTAAAAAGAGAATATGATAAGAGAAAATATGAAAAACTAGGATATATATATGGTTAATTAAATTTTTCTTTTTATCAAAAATTCAGAAAATGCTTTTAGGTATCTTTTCGCTTTACTTTCTTTTATTTCATTTTCTATATCTTTCCAAGATTCTAATACTAATTTATTTGCAGTATCTCTTGATAATTCAATAGCTTCCGTTTCTTTGATAAGGTCCATTGCTTCATTAATAATTTGTTTTTGTTTTGTATGTGAATTGAGTATTTCGATTAATCTATTTCTCTTTTGGTAATCTAGTAGTTCTAATGAATATATTATAGCAAGGCTTCTTTTACCTTCGCTTATATCGTTACCATAAGATTTTCCAAAAGCTTCTCTTTCTTTTTCAGTTGTTATGATATCCAGTAGATCATCTTGAATCTGAAAAGCAATTCCGATACTCTCTGCAAATCTTCCAAACTTTGATTCTAGTTTTTCATCTTTTCCTGAAAGAGCTACAGCCATTCTGGCAGCCATTCTGGCTAAAGTTCCTGTTTTATAAGCCGCCATTTGTAAATATTGATCAACATTCGGTTCTTTTTTTAAGATTCCTTTATGCCATGTTATGTCTAAAGCTTGTCCGTAATGGAGATTTGCCATTTCTTCAAAATATATTGAATAAATTTTGTATAATGTATGAATATCTATTTTGCTTTTATGTTCTTCAATAACTTGCAAAGGTAAAAAATACATAGCATTTCCACAATTTATAGTTATATCTTCACCATATACTTTGTGTAGGGCAGGTTTCCCTCTCCTAAGATCTGCATTATCTTCAATATCATCTATGATAATAGTTCCATTGTGTGCAATTTCAGGTATAATTAAAAAATCACTTACTATTTCCATATCTGCATCAAGAGCTTCAGATATTAATAAAAAAAGAACGGGCCTCCATCTTTTCCCACCATAGCTTAAAAAATCCCATAGGGGCTTTGATATTCCATAATTTAAAGAAATATAATCTGGTTCATATCTATAGTTGGCTTTGAAATTTGCTTTGTTTATATCTTTTGGAATGTACTTTTCTATAGTACTTTCAATGAAATCTTTTTTATTTTCAATAAAGTTAATAATATCAATACTAGTCATAAATAAAAATAATTCATATGTTTTATATCTTTAATGCAATTTCATAAAGATTTAAGTATTAAGAGTCGTAGAATAGTTGTATTTAATCAAGGTATATGGAGTGTGATATTTTGAAAGAACTGCTAAAAAAACTATCTGAAGTTCCTGGAGTTTCAGGCCATGAAAAAACTATAAAACAAACCATTATTGATGAGATAAAAACGGATGTTGATGAAATAAAAGAAGATTCTATGGGAAATTTAATCACTACTATAAAAGGCTCAAGTAACTTTAAGGTAATGATTGCTGCACATATGGATGAAATAGGTTTTATGGTAAAATATATTGATGAAAAAGGTTTTATCTCTTTTGAAACTGTAGGAGGTTTTGATATTAGAAGTCTTGGTTCGCAAAGAGTTAAGATTCATACTTCAAAAGGGGATGTAATTGGAGTTATAGGGCTTAAACCACCACACATCACCGAAAAAGAAGAAAAAGAAAAGGCATTAAAATTGGAAGATTTAAGAATAGACGTTGGGCTAAATTCAAAAGAAGAAGTTGATCAACTTGGAATTCAAATTGGTGACCCCATTACTAGAGATATTTCATTTTCACATCTTGGAAATAAAAATGTTGTTAGTTGTAAATCATTTGATAATAGGGCAGGATGTGCAGTTCTTATAGAAATTCTAAAAAAAATTAAGAATCCTGATTATACCTTATATGGAGTTTTTACTACTCAAGAAGAAGTTGGACTAAGAGGTGCTAAAACGGCAACTTATGGATTGGATATAGATTTTGCCATAATAATTGATGTAACTATTGGGGGGCCACTACCAAGAACTGAATTGGAAAAAGTATCAATTTTTCTTGGAAAAGGACCTTCTATTGATCTTATGGACAATGGATTTATTTTAAGTGAAAAGATAAAGGAAATTTTATTAAAAGCTGCTCAAGATTCAGGAGTTCCCCATCAAATACATATTTCAAGTGGTAGGACAGATGGGGCAATAGTGCATATAACTAAAGAAGGTATTCCTACAGCAGTTATTTCAATACCTTCGAAATATATTCATTCTACTGTTGAAATAGTTGATCTAAATGATTTATACAATACCTTAAAATTGGCTCTAAAAACTTTAGAGGTAGCAAAAAATATGCTATAATTTTTTTTTATTTATTTTTAACATCTACTCATTTATCACACCGTTGGCAAGATCCTCTAAGATTTCCAATGGATTCTTTGCCTTGGTAACTCCTGATGCAAGTAGGACACCTTCTGCCCCTAATTCAATGGCCTTTTTAACATCTTCTCCATTTTTTATGCCTGCCCCACATAGGACTTTAACCCTAGACGATATATCCCTAATCTGTTTCACAGTATTTTTGACAATATCAGGATCTGCATCAGTTACAGATATTTCCCCTCCAATAAGTTCTGGTGGTTCAACAGCAACAAAAGTAGGATCAAACATAGCTGCTGCCTTGCTTACTGAAATATTATTCGTACAAACAACTGATACTAAATCCATTTCTTTGCATCTGTCAACTATTGATTCAATATCCGCTAACTTCATTCTGTTTTCTGAATGATTAATTAAAGTTCCTGAAGCCTTAGATTTTTTAATACTTTCAAGAGTTGTTTTTCCTGTCCCACTTCCGGGTTTAAGATTATCAACATGTTGCGAGAATACGGGAATTGAAACTTTTTCAGAAATATAGGACAAGTCTACCATTTGAGGAGCTATAGATATATTAACCCCACTTTTTTCTGAAACTTTTTGACATACTCTTGAAAGTTCAAGTCCTTTTTCTCCTGAAGTTTCATCGTATATTTTAAAATTAATAAGTATAATTGGCGTTTTCATTTTTTGTCACCTCTTTAGTTAATAATCTTTATAAACTTTATATATTTTTATTCTTTTCTGTAGTTTTCTATATAAAAAAATAACTTAACAATAACACCACCAAAAGACTTGGAAGCATATTTACTACTTTAAAATCTTTGACTCTAATAATTTTAATGCCTAATGCTAAAAGCAATATACCTCCGACTGAGGTTAGCTCTATAATAAGAGAATCACTTAGGTAAGAACTCACATAACTAGCAAATATTGTTATACTTCCTTGGTATAACAAAAGAGGTATCGAAGATAACATAACTCCAATTCCCAAGGCAGAAGATAAAGCTATAGAAGCAACTCCATCTAAAATGGATTTTGCCATCAGTAAATTAGGTGGATTTCCAAGCCCTTCTTCGATTGATCCGAGTATGGCCATTGGACCTATACAATAGATTAATGTTGCCATAATAAAACCTTCAGAAAATTTGTCCCCTGGACTTTTAAATCTATTTTTCAATTTTTCAGTTAATTTATCAAGATGATTTTCTATTCCTATACATTCGCCAATTACCGATCCAATAAGCAGGCTGAAAGCAATCAATAAAAAATTATTTGTTTCTATTGCCATAGAAATACCCAATACAATAGTAAATAGCCCTATAGCTTGAAATATAATATCGCTCATTTTTTCAGGAAGACGCGACTTAATCAAAATACCAACCGTACTGCCCAAAATAATTGCAATAACGTTGGCTATGGTTCCAATCATGAAAAATTTCTTAATACAAAACTTAAAAACTTATCTAATTTATTTCATTCTGATAAAAATAAAATTATACTGATTTAATCTTGTAATAATAATCTTCTATTTTTATATGCCGAAAAGTTTAAATAGGTTCATCTTTTTCCTAATCAAAGACACTGTAAGCAAACATTTATATAAAATAAAAACGTATTAAATTATTGCTTGAATTTTTTAATTGAAGGGATACTATGGAACTAGATCAAAGATTACTATTTGATTTTCTCGAAGAGTTGTTAGGCGA